>NZ_RCOE01000150.1:0-109726 GCF_004321495.1 Pseudomonas sp. Sample_10 | reverse complement strand
GCAGCCTTCCCGGTCGGCCAAGTCGCCTGTTGGGTAAGAAAGCACTATAGACGATGCGAATAATCGCTTTTTTCACGGATTTTTTAAACGTTCGGCCAGAGAAGTCGCCAGTTGCGCCGTCAGGCCGTAGACCGACAACTGCGGGTTTGCGCCAATGCTGGTAGGGAATAGCGAGCCGTCATGAATCGATAGATTGGCCAATTGATGGTGCCGGCCGAGGCTGTCGGTCACGGCATTTTTCGGATCTTCGCCCATCGCGCAACCCCCCATCACATGCGCGCTGCCCAAACGAGTGCGGTACAACTCCAGGCTTAGACCGTCAATCAGCGCGCGTGCCTCGGCGAGGGTTTTGACGTAGCGCGCGTCGGCGTGCATCGGCATCACCGCCCGGGCGCCGCCGGCGAACTGGATCTCGGCCATCGTGTGGAATGCCCGGCGCAACCCGTCCCAGGTATAAGGCGAGATTTGGTAATCGAGTACTGGCGTGTCGTCGCTGCGTAATTCGACGTTGCCACCCTGGCTGTCCGGGTGAAAACCGTCGCGCAGCAGTGCCAGCATGGCGTGGGTGTGCGGCAGGTTGGTCATGTGCCCGGCGTTTTCCTCGCCAAAGCCCCCGAGTAATGTCGCGGCCAGCGCCGGGTGTAGCGGTGGAACTTCCAGTTTGTAGGCCATGGGGCCGGTAGTGCCGTTCTGCCATTGGAAATGATCGGAATAAATGGACTGCGGCGCGCCATAGAACGGGTTGACGACCTCGTCGAACAACGCAGCGGACATGTTCACCGGATGCAGGAACGTGCGTTTGCCCAAGCGTTCGTGCGGATCAGGCGCTCCGGAACGCATCAACAAGCCTGGTGAGTTGATGCCACCGCCGGCCAGCACGTAATGCCGCGCCGTGACCGTGATCTTGCGACCGGTGGGTTCGACGCAGCGCTCGTCCATCGCCACGCAATGCAGGCCGGTGACTTTGTCGCCGCTGATGACGAGTTTTTCGGCGCGGGCCAGGTAAAGCAACTCGCCGCCCTTTTCCAGGGTCGCTGGAATGGTCGTGACCATCATCGATTGCTTGGCGTTGGTCGGGCAGCCCATGCCGCAATAGCCGAGGTTCCAGCAGCCGCGCACGTTGCGCGGGATGACATGCCAGCTGTAGCCGAGTTTTTCGCAGCCTTTGCGGATCACGTCGTTGTTGGCATTGGGCGGGACCATCCACGGCGCGACGCCCAGACGCTGCTCCATTTTTTCGAACCACGGCGCCATGTCGGCCGGGCTGTGACCCTTGACGTTGTGCTCTTTGGCCCAATGCTCCAGGGTCGGTTGCGGAGTGCGAAAACTGGAAGTCCAGTTGATCAGCGTGGTGCCGCCCACCGCCCGGCCCTGAAGGATGGTGATCGCGCCATCCTTGCTCATGCGCCCGATGCCTTCCTGATAGAGACTGGCGTAGGCCTGGTCTTCGAGCAGTTTGAAGTCGCTGCTGGTCTTGAGCGGACCTTCCTCGATCAGCAGCACTTTGTAGCCGGCTGCGCTGAGGATTTCGGCGGTGGTGCCGCCACCGGCACCGCTGCCGATGATCGCCACATCCGCTTCGAGGGTCAGGTCCTGGCTCAGTTGCGAACCGTTATGGGTTTTCCAGCCACGGGCCATGCCTTCGCGGAACGGATCGGGTACGGGCATCTTCGGGTTCTCTTATTGTTCTGGATATTTTGGTGAGGCAGATGACGCCTTCGCTGCAGCAGGAGCGAGGCTTGCCCGCGAAAGGCTCGATACGGTTTTCAAACCGTCGGCGGTCCGGGATAGCCGCAATGCGCCCACGATTCCTGGCGGCCGTACCAGGCCATCATCACCAGTTGCAGCAAAGAGCTGTGACCCATGCGCAGCAAGTTCAGCGAGCTGTTTTCCCAGCGATCGAGGAAGTGCCGGATATCGTCGGCGCTGGCGTTTTCCCAGCTGCCCCAGATCCCGGTCAACGGACCGCGTGTGACAGCCATGCCCAGCACATCGAACAGTTGCCGGGTCAGCTTGAGCATTTGCGGCGACAGGTGATCGAGGTTGTAGTCCAGACTTTTCAAAGTGCCATCGACCGCAGCCGGCATGCGTTCGGCGGTCACCGCACCGTCAAGCATTACCGGAAGCAAGGCCCGCAAAAACAGCAGATCGCCGCTGCGCAACGCCGTGAAACCACTTTGCGGTGCACCCGAAGAGCAACCCGTGAGGCTGGCACCCAATCCGGCGGTGGCGAGAAAGGCGCTGGCGCCGAGGCTGAACTTGAGCAGGCCGCGCCGTGACAGCGCGGGTGTATCGGACAGGCTTGGGTTCATTATTGTTATTACCCGAGGGTGACGATCGTTAGCGAATAAACAGCTTCTGGATCAGTTTCTGAATGGATTTACCGTACGGCGGATAGATCAGTTTCGCCGCGTTGAAGCGCTGTTTGATCAGCACACCCTTGGCCTTGCTGAAGGTGAGGAAGCCTTCGTGCCCGTGGTAGTGACCCATGCCCGAAGCACCGATGCCGCCGAAAGGCATGTCATCCTGAGCCACATGCAGCAGCGTGTCGTTGAGGCACACGCCACCGGAGTGGGTCTCGTGCAGCACGCGGTTTTGCTCGCGCTTGTCGTAGCCGAAGTAATACAGCGCCAGCGGGCGAGGGCGTTGGTTGATGTAGGCAAACGCCTGATCGAGATCCCGATACGGGACGATCGGCAGCAGCGGGCCGAAGATTTCGTCCTGCATCACGATCATGTCATCGCTGACGTTGAGCAACAGGCTATGGCCCATGCGACGGCCCTGGCTTTGCTCGAACAGAGGAATCAGCAACGCACCCTTGCTGGTGGCATCGCTGACGTAGCCATTGAGCCGAGCCAGTTGTCGATCATTGATGATTGCCGTGTAGTCCGGGTTGTCAGTCAGCGTCGGATAAAACCCGCGCACAGCCGAGCGATAGGCTTCAACGAAGCCACCGACACGATCCTCCGGCACCAGCACGTAGTCCGGAGCCACGCAGGTCTGTCCGGCATTGAGGGTCTTGCCGAACGCGATGCGTTCGGCGGCGTCCTTGAGCGGCACATCGTGGGACACAATGGCCGGAGACTTGCCACCCAGTTCCAGTGTCACCGGTGTCAGGTTCTCCGCCGCCGCGCGCATCACGTGCTTACCGATGCTGGTGGCGCCAGTGAACAACAAGTGATCGAAACGCAGGCGGGAAAACGCCACGCCGATATCGGCCTCGCCCAGCACGACGCAGACCAGGTCTTCGGGGAAGATCCGCGCCAACAACTGCTTCATCAGCAAACCGGTGGCCGGGGTGGATTCGCTGAGCTTGAGCATCACCCGGTTACCCGCCGACAGCGCACCCACCATCGGGCCGATCGCCAGGTACAACGGGTAATTCCACGGCACGATCACCCCAACCACGCCCAGCGGCTGGTAAACCACTTTGGCCGAGGCTGGTTGAAAGGCAACGCCGACCTTGCGCCGCGACGCACGCATCCAGCCTTTGAGGTGCTGGCTGGCGTAATGGATGCCGTGCAGGCTGGGCATCAATTCAGCGAGCAGGGTCTCATCGGCGCTGCGATGGCTGAAGTCCTGGCTGATCGCGTCAATCAAGGCCTGACGCTCGCTGTTCAGCAAGTCGCGCAATGCCTTGAGCCACTGTTGGCGCTGGGCGGCAGGGGGCATCGGGTTGGCGGCATACGCCGCACGTTGTGCTTCGAACAGCGCCTGAAGCTCGTCCAGAGGCTGCTGTAGGTTTTGCAGGTAGGAAATTTCAGCAGTCATGGTCGGCTCCGGATTTATTCTAATGAGGCACTTTTTAGAGTCTATGCTCTAAAAAGTCAAATGCCTTCGTCGCGCAGTGATGTTCCATCCGCTTGCGGATAGGTCGTAAGATGCCCATCAACGCACTCTGAATTAAAGCTCAAGCCATGGCCCCACGGATCAAAACCAGCGAGCGCATCGTGCAGAACAGCCTGGAGCTGTTCAATCAACAGGGCGAGCGCAGCATCAGCACCAACCACATTGCTGCCCACATGGAGATTTCCCCGGGCAACCTGTACTACCACTTCCCGAACAAGCAGGCGATCATCGCCGTGCTGTTCAGCGAGTACGAAACCCTGGTGGACAGCTTTCTGCGCCCGCCACAGGGCCGCGCCGCGACGGTAGAAGACAAGCGCTTCTATCTCAAGGAGTTGCTCTCGGCGATGTGGGGTTACCGGTTTTTGCACCGCGACCTCGAGCATTTGCTCGACAGCGATCCGGAACTGGCCGCCCGTTACCGGCGCTTTTCCCAGCGCTGCGTAATTCAGGGCATGGCGATCTACGAAGGTTTCGTTGCCGCTGGCATCTTGAAGATGGATCGTGTGCAGATCGAGTCCCTGACCCTCAATGCCTGGATCATCCTCACTTCCTGGGTGCGCTTTCTGTGCACCACGCGGGAAAATTCCAGTCATCTGAGCGAGCAGGCGATCAAGCGCGGCGTGTATCAGGTACTGGTACTGGAAGCCGGATTCGTCACGGATGAGGCGCGCGAAGCGGTCAACGCCTTGTTTGAAGAGTTTTACGTGCCGTTGGCTCAGGCGCTGGAAGAGGTTTGAGCCAGCGCGTGCAGCAGGATTGAATTGCGTTTAATCACAGGAGCCCGCTATGCCCATCGCGCAACTGATCAGCCCACAAGCGCTGGACTTGAAAAAGGACCAGCCGGGGTTGGTGATTCTCGATTGTCGCTTTGCCCTTGAAGACCCGGATTACGGGCAGCGCAGCTATGCCGAGGGCCACATCAACGGGTCGAGCTTTGCCGATCTCGAACGTGATCTGAGCGGCAAAGTGGTGAAGGGCGTGACCGGGCGTCATCCGCTGCCTGAACCGGCCGAATTGATCGAGCGTCTGCAAGCCTGGGGCATCAACAATGACAGTGAAGTGGTTTTGTACGACGACGGCCCGGGCGCCTTCGCGGCTCGCGCCTGGTGGTTGCTGGCCTGGCTGGGCAAGCGTGACGGCGTGTTCATCCTCGATGGCGGGCTAAAGGCCTGGCACGCGGCGGGTTTGCCGCTGAGTCTGGATGCGTCCTCGATCACTCGCGGCACGTTCAGCGGCGCCCCGGATGCTTCGTTGCTGCTCAGTGCCGAACAATTGCAAAAGCGTCTCGCGCAACCGCAATTGACCTTGCTCGATGCCCGCGCACTGCCGCGCTTCAAGGGTGAAATGGAAACGATCGATCCGGTCGCCGGGCACATTCCCGGTGCACAATGTGCGGCGTTTACCGACAACCTCGGCGCGGATGGGCGGTTTCTGCCGGCTGATCAGCTCAAGCAGCGCTTCGCCGCAAAACTTGCCGACCGTTCGCCGAACGATCTGGTGGCGTACTGCGGTTCCGGTGTGACGGCTTGCCATAACCTGTTCGCATTGTGCCTGGCGGGGTATCCGCTGGGTGCGTTGTACGCCGGTTCTTGGAGCGAGTGGATCAATGATCCTGCGCGGGGTATCGCAGTAGGCGAGTGAAGAACAAAGCATCGATACGCTCGCAGCTCCCTTCGTATGCCTACGCCCGGCCTGCGTTGGCCAGCCACTGGGGGATGCGTCGTTCCAGGTAGTAACCCGGTTGCCTGACCCAGCCGTCGACGAACCCGACGTGTCCGCCCTTGGCCTGCAGTTCGAATTGCGTACAGGCCGATAACTCATCGGTTTGCGGCAGGCTGTGGGGGAAGACGAAGGGATCGTCGGCCGCCTGAATGATCAGGGTCGGTGTGCGAATCTCTCCGAGAAAGTAGCGACTCGATGCGCGGCGGTAGTAATCCTCGGCATCCACGAAACCGTTCAGTGGCGCGGTCACCCGGCCGTCGAAATCCCAGAACGTGCGCATGTTTTCCAATGAACCGAGCGCGGCCAGTGCCGCCAGGCCGTCTTCCCGGCCGTCATGCTGGAACTGGCGCTGCTTGTTCTTGATGTAGGCCAGCATTTCGCGCATGAAGTGCGCCTGGTAGACCTTGGAAAAACCCTGGCCGATCCGGTCGGCGCACTGGTCCAGTCGGAACGGCACTGACACGGCCACCGCGCCAAGTACGCCGCTGTCACTGCCGGTTTCACCCAGGTGCTTGAGCAGGACATTGCCACCCAGGGAATAACCGACCGCATAGAGCGGCGCGAGTGGCCGCTTGGCCCGCAGATGTTTGATGGTTTCGGCCAGATCTTCGCTGGCGCCGGAATGGTAGCTGCGCGGCAATAGATTGGGTTCGCCCGAGCAGCCGCGCCAGTTCAGCGCGACGCTGGCCCAGCCCCGATCAGCCAAGGCTTTTTGCATGCCGGCCACGTAGGGCGAATTCGATGAACCGGTCAGCCCGTGCAGCACCAGCACCAACGGCGCTTCGGCGCTGTGCGGGCCGTACCAGTCGAGATCGAGAAAATCACCGTCTTCGAGCCACAGGCGTTCGCGGTCGCGGTCGATGTGCACGGTTTTACGCCACAGCGGCCCCCACAAGGTTTGCAGGTGCGGGTTGCCGATGCCGAAGGCGGGGGTGAAGGAGGGCGGTGCGGGGTGCGGTTGCACAGTCATTCTCGGTGGATGTGTTCATGAGTCTGCCGGAAGACGCGGCGGGACAGCGCCGCGACCGCGTCACCCTGGCAGTCTAACTTGCCACAATCTCGCCAGGCACGCGACACATGGCATTGGTTGCGCTTTCGCTCGGCTCGGGCAGCGGTTGTTGATCTGCCTTTGGCCCCAGGATGACCGCCTGCCATTGTCCAGAGTGGTAATGCCGGTTGAGTGCGCTCTTGATTGATGTGAGGTTCAGCTTCGAAGCCGCCTGCGCGTCAAAGTCCAGGTCCAGCGGCAGATTTTGTGTGCTGATGGCGTACAACTGTCTCAAGATCTGCGCATTGGTTGCGCTGTTCAACGGCGCGCTACCAATCAGTTGCTGTTGGCTGTCTTCAAGTTCCCGTTGGGTCGGCCCGTGGTTGAGAAAGTCGCTGAACATTGTCTCGATGTGGGCCAGCACCGCATCGGCCTGCTCGGGTCTGGTCTGTATTTCGATGGAGAGAAGCCCTTGTGCCTGAAGGGCTGAGAGTTCGGCCTCAACGTGATAGGTCAAGCCTCGGCGTTCTCGCAGTTCATTGGTCAGTCGTTTGCTGAAAACCAGCATGGCTGTCTGCAGCGCGACGTAATCCGGATTGCTTCGCAGGACACTTGGCTGGGCCAGGCGCAAGTAAGCCTGAGTCGATGTCCGCTCAACGCGCAGCAGACCTGAAGCGGTCGGGCTGGTCGCGGGTCGAATCGCAGCAATGGCCGGCCCCTTGGGCAAGGCCGCGGCTATCTGCGCACCAATGTGCTGGGCTTCCTCTTCGGTGAGGTCGCCGACCAGTGTGATTTGGGCATTGCCCACGGCATAGGCCTCGCGATGAAAGTCCTCCACCTGGGTGCGAGTGATGGAGGCAAGGCTGGCCCGGGTTCCGAAGAACGACTGAGCATAACCGTGGTCGGGAAACAGCTGGCCGAGGTTCGCGTGGCGGGCTTGAATGGCGTGGGACTGGTCTTCGCGATCCAGAACGTACTGCAATTGTGATTTGACTGCGGCCATGGAGGCCTCCGGCAGCATCGGCTTGCCGAGGATTTGGGCAAACAAATCCAGGGCTGGTGTGCGTCGTGATTCGTCACTCAAGCTACGCAGGGAAAACCACGTCCGATCCTGGCTGATTCCCATATCCATCTTTGCGCCCAGGTTATCGAAGGTCGCCTGTATGGCATTGACGTCCTTGCCCGCCACACCTTCATTCAACAGACTGAAGGTCAACGCTGCCAGGCCCGGTTGATGTGCTGTGTGGGCGCTGCCGGCGGCAAAGCTTACGAGGGTGTCGAACATCGGCAAGCCAGGGGTACGGATGAACAGGATCTTGGTGCCGCTGAAAGTCTTGTAACCCTTGATCGATAGCGTGCGTTGGAACGCAGGCGCTTGTGCTTCGCTGAGCGATTGCAGCACCGGTTTCGGGGGCGCCGTGATTGCAGCGGCATTGGCCTGAACGCTGAGCAGCATGCTTGCCAGTATCAATCCATTGATCAAGCCTTTGAACTTATCCATTGTTCTTCTCCGGCAGGATTTTCGCGGTACTCAGGCGCTCACGCGTCAGATAAGTCTGTGCCACCTGTTGAATATCCAGCGGTGTGACCTTGTTCAGCTCTTGCGTATCCAGATCGGCAAGCCGCCAGTCCAGGCCAATGGTCTGCAAAAGACCCAGGTTGTGGGCTTGTCTCTGCAGGTCGTCCTGCGCATAAACCAGGTTGGCGATCAGCAGGTTTTTCGCGCGTTCCAGTTCTGCCGGTTCCGGTGCCTTGCTTTTGAGTGATTCGATCACCTGCCACACACGGGTGAGGGCTGCGTCAGCATCATTGAGCTTGTCCGCATTGAGCTGCATGCTGATCGTCAGTAACGAGTCGCCGCGATTGAAGGCGTCGTATTCCGAGAGGACCTCGGTGAATATTGACTCGCTCAGTTGCAGTCGCTGTTTGATGCGTGCGCTATTGGAACCGGCCAGTAACATATCGAGCAGGCGCAGGGCATGGGCGGTCCGACGATCCAGAACCGTGGCCAGGCTTGGCGCGTTGAAACTCATGATCAAGCGCGGGGACGCCACGGGTGCATGCAGGGTCAGCGATCGTTCGCCCGCAGAAGTGAGTTCGACGGGGGCAGGGGCCGCCGGTGTCGTGCCTCGCTCAAGGTGGCCGAAATACTGCCGTGCAAGGGCCTTGATCTGCTCGGGCTGGACATCGCCAGCGACCACGAGGGTCGCATTGCCCGGCGAATACCAGGCCTTGTACCACTGCTGCAATTGCGCGGTACTCATTCGTTGCAGGTCATGCATCCAGCCAATTGTCGGGGTGCGATAGCCGCTGGCGGGGTGGGCGATGCTGTTCAGTCTTTCTTGAGCCAGCACGGTGATTTCATCATCGACGTACATCCGCCGCTCTTCCTGAATGACCTTGAGCTCCGGTGTGAAGTCCTGCGGATCCAGCTCGGCCGTACTCATCAGATCGGCGAGAATTTCGAACGCGACGCCGACGCGGCCGGAAGCGAGTGTCTGGTAAAAAACCGTGAAATCAGGGCCTGTATAGGCGTTTTGGCTGGCGCCCAGACTTTCCAGTATCGCCTCGAATTCTCCAGCGCAGGCCTTGCTGCTGCCTTTGTAGACCATGTGTTCGAGGGCATGGGACAGGCCCGACTGGCCGGGCGGCTCGTAGCTTGAACCGGCCTTGATCCACAGCTGAGCGGTGACGATTGGGGAGCGATGGTCCTCGCGCACGACGACCTTGAGGCCGTTATCCAGCACGAAGTCTTGCGTCGCAGGGGGTGTGGCAGCGCTGGCCATGAGCGGCAGCCAGGCGATAAATGGCAGTACAAAAATGCAGCAGGAGATGTTCATCCGTGTTCATCCTCAGTGGTTTGCAGGGTTATGCGCAAACCACTGTGGATGATCCGTAAGGACGTCAGGCGGTAACTATGTAGTGCTCCTCACAATCGCAACGTCAGGCGCCGCGCTGCCACAACGAGTAATACACTCGCCCGGATTTCTGCTCCCGGTGCAGGCGCCAGTTCTGCGGCAGGCCCAGGGTTGACGGCGCTGACTCGCTTTCGGTGTATATCCAGGCATCGTCGGCCAGCCATTGGCGCTCTTCGAGCAGGGCGCAAACGGCGGGCAACAGGTTCTGGTTGAACGGCGGGTCGAGGAACACCAGGTCGTAGGGCGTGGCGGTCTGGGTTTCCAGGTAGCGCAGGGCGTCAGCGGTCTGAACCTGGCCGGTGGTGCAGCGCAATGTGCCCAGGTGTTCCTTGAGGCTCGACACCGCGAGGCTGCTGGCGTCCAGCGCCTGACCCATGGCCGCGCCACGGGACAGGGCTTCGAGGAACAGCGCGCCGCTGCCGGTGAACGGGTCCAGCACTTTGGCGCCTGGAACGTAAGGTGCGAGCCAGTTGAACAGGGTTTCACGCACCCGGTCCGGCGTCGGACGCAGACCCGGCGCATCGGGGAAGCTCAGTTTACGGCTGCGCCATTCGCCGCCGATGATGCGCAGCTGGTTCACGCCGTTGTGCACGTTGTGGACGGGTTTTTTGGGACGGGAAGTAGCCATTAATGCTCCGGAACCCCGAGCGGTTGCTCGGCAGGTTTATCAGTAGGGGCCGGCAGCGGCTTTTGCGGCACGGTCGGGCCAGCGCTGACGATGACCATTTTGTCCGTGCTCAAGTGTTTGTTCATGGCCGCTTTGACTTGCTCGACGGTCAGGTTCTGCGACTGTTGCATGAAGTCTTCCAGGTGGCTCAGCGGCAAGTCATAGAAGCCAATGGCACCCAGTTGACCGACGATGTCGGCGTTGCTGGCGGTGGACAGCGGGAAGCTGCCGGCCAGTTCACGCTTGGCGTCGTCGAGTTCTTTCTCGGTCGGGCCGGTTGCAAGGTAGTCCGCGAGGACGTCCTGCACCAGTTTCAGAGTGCCTTCGCTCATTTCGGCGCGGGTCTGCACGTTGATCATGAACGGGCCACGCGCCTGCATCGGGCTGAAGCCCGAATATATGCCATAGGCCAGGCCGCGCTTCTCGCGCACTTCGCTCATCAGTCGAGTACCGAAACCGCCACCACCGAGGATCTGGTTGCCCATGGACAGTGCGGCGTAGTCCGGATCATCACGATCGATGCCCAGTTGCGCAAGCATCAGGTTGGTCTGTTTGGACGGGAACTCGATGTGGCCGATGCTGGCCTTGGGTTCGGTCGGTTGGGCGATCTTCGGCAGGGCCGGACCTTTGGGCAGGGCGCTGGACACCTGCGCGGCCATGGCCTCGGCTTCGGCGCGGGACAGATCGCCAACCAGTGCGATGACTACGTTGCCCGCGGCATAGGCTTTTTCGTGGAAAGCGCGCAGTTGCGCGAGGGTCACCTCGGGAATGGACTTTGCCGTGCCATCACTGGCGTGCGCATAGGGGTGATCGCCGTACAAGCGGTTCATCAACTCCAGGCTGGCCAGTTTGCCGGGGTTCTGTTTCTGGTATTCGAAGCCGGCGAGCAACTGGTTCTTGATGCGGGTAAATGAGTCGGCCGGAAAGGTTGGCTTGCCGACGACTTGCGCAAACAGCTGCAAGGCCGGTTCACGTTTGTCCGTTGCACTGAGGCTGCGCAGCGATGCAACCGCCATGTCTTTGTAAGCGCCATTGCCGAAATCGGCTCCCAGACCCTCGAAACCCTGGGCGATGGCGCTGACGTCTTTGCCGGCCACACCCTCGTTGAGCATGGCGTTGGTCAGCACGGCCAGGCCGGGTGCGCTGCCATCCTGGCTGCTGCCGGCGGCGAAGATCAGGCGCATATCGAACATCGGCAGTTCACGGGCTTCGACGAACAACACCTTGGCGCCTTCGGCGGTGTTCCAGGTCTGCACGTCGAGTTTGCGGCGGCTCGGTGCCTTGCCGTTGAGTTCGGTCAGCGATTGCAGCTTCTGGCTGGCCTTGGCCTTGTCCAGGGCTTCGCTGGCATTGGATTCGTCGGTTTTCGAAAAATAGAACGCGGCAGAGCCGATCAGCGCGACGGCGATCAGGCCGAACAGGGCCAGGCGCGGTTTTTTACGCTCACTCATGAGTCGTCTCCTCTGGCAGAACATGGGCGACGCTGAGACGTTCGCGGGTGAAATACAGCTTGGCGGCATTCTGGATATCTTGCGGGGTCACGCTTTCCAGATCGGCGAGCTCGGTATCCATCAGTTTCCAGGACAGCCCGACCGTTTCCAGTTGGCCAATGGCCGTGGCCTGGCTGGTGATCGAGTCGCGCTCGTAAACCAGGCCGGCGATGACCTGTGCCCGCACACGCTCCAGTTCTTCAGTGGTCGGCGCAGTGGTTTTCAGCTGTTCAAGCAGCTTCCACAAACCGGCTTCGGCCTGGGCAATGGTCTTGTTTTTCTGGCTGTTGGGCGTTGCCGACAGCGTGAACAGGCTATCGCCGCGGGTGTAGGCGTCGTAGCTCGACGAGCCGCCGGACACCAATTCTTCGCCGCGCTCCAGTTGGGTCGGGATACGTGCGCTGTAGCCGCCATCGAGCAGCGCGGAAATCAGGCGCAAGGCGTTCACCGAGCGTTTGTCTTCGGCGGTGGCGATACTCGGCACGTTGAATGCCAGCATCAGGCTGGGCAATTGGGTCTTCACGTGCAAGGTGATCTGGCGCTCGCCGGGTTCGGCCAGTTCCAGCGGTTTTTTCGCGGCAGGCACGGCACGCTTGGCGATCGGGCCGAAATAGCGTTGGGCCAGGGTTTTGACTTCTTCGGGTGTCACGTCGCCAACCACCACCAGCGTGGCGTTGTTCGGCACGTACCAGGATTCATACCAGTGGCGCAGCTCTTCGACTTTCATGCGCTCCAGGTCTGCCATCCAGCCGATGGTCGGCGTGTGATAGCCGCTGGCCGGGTAGGCCATGGCCTTGAAACGTTCGTAAGCCTTGGACATCGGTTTGTCGTCGGTACGCAGGCGGCGTTCTTCCTTGATGACTTCGATCTCGCGGGCGAACTCGTCCGGTGGCAGGCGCAAGCTGGCCATCCGGTCGGCTTCCAGTTCGAAAGCCACGCCCAGGCGGTCGCGGGCCAGCACCTGGTAGTAGGCGGTGAAATCGTCGCTGGTGAAGGCGTTCTCTTCGGCGCCGAGGTCGCGCAGGATCAACGACGCTTCGCCAGGGCCGACTTTCTCGCTACCCTTGAACATCATGTGCTCCAGGGCATGGGACAGGCCGGTCTGACCCGGTGTCTCGTAGCTGGAGCCGACCTTGTACCAGACTTGGGAAACCACCACCGGCGCACGATGGTCTTCGCGCACGACGACCTTCAAGCCGTTGTCGAGGGTGAACTCGTGGGTGGGTTGCGGGTCGGCAGCCAGGGCCGAGAGGGGCAGACAAACTGTGCTGAGCAGCAGGCCTGCGGCGCGGCGGGCTAGAGCATTCATTCGTGTTTAAACCTGTTGGGCTGCCCGCTAGGTCTTAGCGTCGGCGGGCGAGAGGGTGCTAGGATACTGATCCGTTTTACTGGCGGCCACGCCTATCAGACCTTTGTGTGTGATCAGGTTGTTTGGGTTTGCGGCAGAAAGCTATGGTTTATCAACTAAACTCTGCGTTTTCGCCGATTATTACGCTTCAGTCCTTCGTGAAGTCGTTTTTTTGCAAGGTGCCCGATTGCACCTCGACAAAATGTTGCGCGTGAACAAGCTGTAGCAATCGCAGTCTGTTCTGCATCGAATATTTATTTGCCGGGGCGCCCGTTGGCGCGTCGCTACCGTGAGATAGCCGTCCTCCATGTTTGGTTCCAACGACGACAAGAAGACCCCAGCTACGGCTGGCGAAAAGAAAAGCCTGTTCGGATGGCTGCGCAAAAAACCGCAGGAATCCGTCGTCGAACAGCCACAACCACTCCCTGAACCCACGCCTGCGCCGGTAATAGAAGAAGCATCAGTGCCGGTCGTCCTGCCAATCGCCGAGCCGGTGCTGCAACCGACCGTCGAACCTGAACCGCAAATCGTTGCCGAACTGCCGCTGTCCCCGGCCGCAGAACCCTGGCTGACCTTGCCCGTGGCGGAAGAGCCGGTGGCGTTGGTCGAAGACGAGCTGGCGCCCCATGTAACGCCGCCGATTCCTGCTCCAAGTGCCTTTGCCCCTGAGCCAGTGCCGGTTGTCGCACCGGTCGTTGAAGCGGTCCCGGAACCGGTGGCACCGGTTGTCCAGATGCCTGAGCCCGAACCTGCACCTGCACCTGTCATCGAGCCGGTGGCCGTTGCCCCGGTTGAAGTTCCGGTCGAGCCTGTACGCAGCGAAGAAACCAAAGCCGGTTTTTTTGCCCGACTCAAGCAAGGCTTGTCCAAGACCAGTGCCAGCATCGGCGAAGGCATGGCCAGCCTGTTCCTGGGCAAGAAAGCCATCGATGACGAACTGCTCGATGACCTGGAAACCCGTCTGCTGACCGCCGACGTTGGGGTAGAGGCCACTTCGGTGATCATCCAGCGCCTGACGCAGAAGGTCGCGCGCAAAGAGTTGGCCGATGCCGACGCCCTCTACAAGTCCCTGCAAGCCGAATTGGCGGCGATGCTCAAGCCGGTCGAACAACCGCTGAAAATCGCCTCGCAGAACAAGCCGTTCGTGATCCTGGTGGTGGGCGTCAACGGTGCCGGCAAAACCACGACCATCGGCAAACTGGCGAAGAAACTGCAACTGGAAGGCAAGAAAGTCATGCTCGCCGCCGGTGACACCTTCCGTGCTGCGGCGGTGGAGCAATTGCAGGTCTGGGGTGAGCGCAACAAAATCCCGGTCATTGCCCAGCACACCGGCGCGGATTCGGCTTCGGTCATCTTCGATGCCGTGCAAGCCGCCAAGGCCCGTGGCATCGATGTTCTGATCGCCGACACCGCCGGTCGCCTGCACACCAAAGACAACCTGATGGAAGAGCTGAAAAAGGTCCGCCGGGTGATCGGCAAGCTCGACGCCGACGCGCCACATGAAGTGCTGCTGGTACTCGATGCCGGCACCGGCCAGAACGCCATCAATCAGGCCAAGCAATTCAACCAGACCGTCGAACTGACCGGCCTGGCGCTGACCAAGCTTGATGGTACCGCCAAGGGCGGGGTGATTTTTGCCCTGGCCAAGCAGTTCGGCCTGCCGATCCGCTACATCGGCGTCGGTGAAGGCATCGACGATTTGCGCACTTTTGAAGCTGAACCCTTTGTCCAGGCACTGTTTGCCGAGCGGGAGCGTTCATGATTCGTTTCGAACAGGTCGGTAAACGCTACCCGAATGGTCACGTCGGCTTGCATGAGCTGAGCTTTCGAGTCCGTCGCGGCGAGTTTCTGTTTGTCACCGGCCATTCCGGTGCCGGTAAAAGTACGCTGTTGCGGCTGTTGCTGGCGATGGAGCGTCCCACCAGCGGCAAACTGCTGCTCGCCGGGCAGGACCTGAGCACCATCAGCAACGCACAGATCCCATTCCTGCGCCGGCAGATCGGCGTGGTGTTCCAGAACCATCAGTTGCTGTTCGATCGCACGGTGTTCAATAACGTCGCATTGCCGTTGCAGATCCTCGGTTTGTCCAAGGCGGAAATCGCCAAGCGCGTGGACTCGGCGCTGGAACGTGTGGCGCTGTCGGACAAGACCGATTTGTATCCCGGCGACCTGTCCACCGGTCAGCAACAGCGCGTCGGCATCGCCCGCGCCATCGTCCATCGCCCGGCCTTGCTGCTGGCGGACGAACCGACCGGTAACCTCGACCCGCGTCTGGCGGCAGAAATCATGGGCGTGTTCGAAGACATCAACCGCCTGGGCACCAGCGTGCTGATCGCCAGTCACGACCTGGCCCTGATCGCGCGCATGCGCCACCGTATGCTGACGTTGCAACGCGGCCGATTGATTGGCGACGGGGAGGCCGGCGTATGAGTGCGACACGCAGTCCGAAGGTTTCCGAGCGCGTGGCCCCGAAGGCCGCCGATCCGCAGCCGCAGAAGAAAAAGCGCGATGACGATGATGGCCCGGACTTCGCCACACTGTTTCGCGCCTGGATTGAAAGCCATCGTGCCAGCTTGCTGGACAGCTTGCGCCGCCTGGGCAAGCAGCCGATTGGCAGTTTTTTCACCTGCATGGTGATGGCCGTTGCCCTGAGCTTACCCATGGGGCTGTCACTTTTGCTAAGTAACGTCGAGCGTCTGGGCGGTTCCTGGCAGCGTGCGGCACAGATCTCCCTGTACCTGCAACTCGAAGCCAGCCCGGCTGAAGGTGAATCCCTGCGTGAGCAGATCAAGGCCATGCCCGGTGTGGCGGATGCCGAGTACGTGGGGCGTGATCAGGCTCTGGAAGAGTTCCAGCAGCAGTCCGGCCTGGGCGATGCGCTCAAGGAGTTACCGGAGAACCCGCTGCCCGGCGTGGTCCTGGTGACGCCGAACGAAGTCGACAAGCCTGCACTTGAAGCATTAAGACAAAAACTTTCCGAACTGCCCAGGGTACAACAGGCGCAACTTGATCTAGTCTGGGTCGAGCGTCTGGCAGCCATCCTCAAGCTCGGTGACCGCTTTGTCTTTGGTCTGACCGTGCTTCTGGTTTCTGCATTACTTTTGGTGATAGGCAATACCATTCGTCTTCATATTGAAAACCGCCGCACCGAGATAGAAGTGATTAAACTCGTGGGCGGCACTGACAGCTATGTGCGCAGGCCCTTTCTCTATATGGGTGCGTTGTATGGTTTCGGTGCAGGGCTGCTTTCCTGGGGGCTGTTGGCGTTTGGTCTGGACTGGCTGAACGATGCGGTCGTCGGGCTGGCCGGTTTGTATGGCAGCGATTTCGCGCTGGCCGGCGTACCGGTGGCCGATGGTCTGTCTCTCTTGCTTGGCGCGGTGCTGTTGGGTTATATCGGTGCATGGATTGCAGTCGCACGTCATCTCAGGGAGTTGGCGCCGAAGTAGAATCTTTTTTGCGCGTGATTGACCTTGCAGTTTTTAGGGGAACTTGTCTTTTGGTTTCCGGTCAATTTTCGCAGTGCCACTGGCACGAGTATGTAAGTCGGAGGTTTTTTCGTATGACCAATTCTTTGCAGCCTGCATATGCTCTGGTCCCGGGTGCGAACCTGGAGGCCTATGTGCACACCGTCAACAGCATTCCATTGCTGACGCCGGAGCAGGAGCGTGAACTGGCCGAGAGTCTCTATTATGAGCAGGATCTTGAGGCGGCTCGGCAGATGGTGCTCGCCCACCTGCGTTTTGTCGTACATATCGCCCGCAGCTATTCCGGCTACGGGCTGGCCCAGGCCGACCTGATCCAGGAAGGCAACGTTGGCCTGATGAAGGCGGTCAAGCGTTTCAACCCGGAAATGGGTGTGCGCCTGGTGTCGTTTGCGGTGCACTGGATCAAGGCGGAAATCCACGAGTTCATCCTGCGCAACTGGCGCATCGTGAAAGTCGCGACCACCAAGGCCCAGCGCAAGCTGTTCTTCAATCTGCGCAGCCAGAAAAAGCGTCTGGCCTGGTTGAACAACGAGGAAGTGCATCGTGTGGCGGAAAGCCTCGGTGTAGAGCCTCGGGAAGTGCGTGAGATGGAAAGTCGCCTGACTGGCCACGACATGGCCTTCGACCCGGCTGCCGAAGCCGACGACGACAGTGCGTTCCAGTCGCCGGCCAATTATCTGGAAGACCACCGGTACGACCCGGCGCGTCAGCTGGAAGATGCCGACTGGAGCGACAACTCCAACCACAACCTGCACGAAGCGCTGGAAGTGTTGGACGACCGCAGCCGTGACATCCTCTACCAGCGCTGGCTGGCGGAAGAAAAAGCCACGCTGCACGACCTGGCGCAGAAGTACAACGTTTCGGCCGAGCGTATTCGTCAGCTTGAGAAGAGCGCGATGAACAAGCTCAAGGTGTCGATCGCCGCGTAACCCGGGCACCAGCAATAAAAAACGCCCCGATCATTGATCGGGGCGTTTTTGTGTGTGCCCATTATTGGTTATTGAGCCCAAGGCGCCCGGCGCGAATCGTTGAGGCCAACCAGATAACTCTCACCACCCAACTGACTCATCTGCCGCCGAATCCAGCCTGCGCGCCGCGCCACGTATCCCGTCGGATGACTGGCACTCCACACCCGCGGATTGGGCAGGACCGCCGCCAGCAAGCTCGATTGCTGGCGGCTGAGGCCTTTGGCGCTGACGCCAAAATGGTGCCTGGCCGCAGCCTCGGCACCGAACACGCCGTCATCCCACTCGACACTGTTGAGGTACACCTCGAGAATCCGCTGCTTGGGCCAGAACACTTCGATCAGTCCGGTGAACCAGGCTTCCAGGCCTTTGCGCAGCCAGCTGCGACCGGACCACAGGAACAGGTTTTTCGAGACTTGCTGGCTCAGGGTGCTGGCGCCGCGGATCGAGCCGCCGAGTTCGTTATGGGCCAGTGCCGCCTTGATCGCATTCACGTCAAAGCCCCAGTGTTCGGGGAATTTCTGATCTTCGCCGGCAATCACTGCGACTTTCAGGTCATCGGAAATTTCATCCCACGGCTTCCACGAGCGTTGCAGGTCGATGGGCTCGCCATCGATCCAGGATTCGATCTTGCGCTCGACCATCAGCGCCGTCCCCGGTGGCGGCACCACGCGAAAGATCAGCACCAACAGGACGCTGCCGCCCATGAACCAGAGCACGGCCTTGGTGAAACGACGGAAATAGATACGCAGCATAGAGATGGCTTGGCCGAACCCGTGGAGCGGGCCATTATACAGACCCTGTAGATTGAGTCTGACTGGAGTTCTTCATGCTGCGTGGCTTTCTGATGCTGGCCGCTTTTTTCGGCTTCACCGGTGTCGGCCTTGGGGCGTTTGCGGCCCATGGCCTGAAAAACCGTCTGAGCGCCGAGTACCTGGCGATTTTTCATACCGGCGTCACCTATCAACTGGTGCACACTCTGGCGTTGCTGGGTGTCGCGTTGCTGGCCACGCAAATCCCCGGGCGCCTTGTGACGTGGGCTGGTGCATCGTTTGTCATCGGCATCCTGCTGTTTTCCGGCAGCCTGTATGTGCTGACGCTGACCGGAGTCAGCAAGCTTGGCATCATCACGCCATTTGGCGGGCTGGCGTTTCTGGTGGGCTGGTTTTGCCTGGGCCTCGCCGCCTGGCGGTTGAGCTGACCTCTGTAGGAGCGAGGCTTGCCCGCGATGGACGTGAACGATAACGCGTGCTTGCTGATTACACGCGTTGTTCTGGCATCCATCGCGAGCAGGCTCGCTCCTGCAAGGTGTGTGACTGACGAATGGCTTGGGTCGGCCTGACTGATCGGGCTAGAATGCCAGCCCCTAAAAATGATGGCGGCATCCGGCATGCGCATTCAGTTGAACGGCGAATCCTTTGAACTGCCCGACGGTGAAACCGTTGCGGCCCTGCTGACCCGTCTGGACTTGACCGGACGCCGGGTGGCGGTCGAACTCAATCTGGATATCGTCCCGCGCAGTCAGCATGCAGATACCACCCTGAACGACGGCGACAACGTCGAAGTCGTGCACGCCATCGGCGGCGGCTAGTCGCCTCGGCCGAAAGGCCGCAGCATTCAGCAAGTACCTCACTCCTACAGAGGATTTCCCATGAGCATCGTTCGTAGCGACAAGCCTTTCGTCCTGGCCGGTCGTACTTACCAGTCGCGTTTGCTGGTCGGTACCGGCAAGTACCGTGACATGGAAGAAACCCGCCAGGCCATCGAAGCCTCGGGTGCCGAGATCGTCACCTTCGCCGTGCGTCGCACCAACCTCGGGCAGATCGAGGGCGAGCCGAACCTGCTTGAAGTGCTGTCGCCGGATCGCTACACCTTCCTGCCGAACACCGCCGGTTGCTACGACGCGATCGAGGCCGTGCGCACTTGCCGCCTGGCCCGTGAGCTGCTCGATGGTCACAACCTGGTAAAGCTGGAAGTGCTGGCCGACCAGAAAACCCTGTTTCCCAACGTGATCGAAACCCTCAAGGCCGCAGAAACACTGGTCAAGGAAGGTTTCGACGTGATGGTCTACACCAGTGATGACCCGATTATCGCCCGTCAATTGGCGGAAATCGGCTGCATCGCCGTCATGCCGCTGGCCGGTCTGATCGGTTCGGGGCTGGGGATCTGCAACCCGTACAACCTGCAGATCATCCTCGAGGAAGCGAAAATTCCGGTGTTGGTGGATGCCGGTGTCGGTACCGCTTCCGACGCCGCCATCGCCATGGAACTGGGCTGTGACGCGGTGCTGATGAATTCGGCGATCGCCCACGCGGGGCAGCCGGTCATGATGGCCGAAGCCATGAAACACGCGATCGTCGCGGGCCGCCTGGCCTACCTCGCCGGCCGCATGCCGAAAAAACTCTATGCCAGCGCCTCTTCGCCGCTGGATGGTCTGATCAAGTAAGAGCCATTGATGACTGAATCGAACGACACGCCTGTCCAGCCGGACGAAGGCGACGAGCGCCAACACCGCCGCATCAAGAGTTTCGTGATGCGCGCCGGGCGCATGACCGAAGGCCAGCAGCGCGGCCTGGACCAGGGCGCAGCGAAATTCGTGTTGCCGCTGGCCGACGCACCGGTGGATTTCGACCAGGTGTTCGGTCGCTCGGCACCGCGCTCGCTGGAAATCGGTTTTGGCATGGGCCATTCATTGCTGGAGATGGCAGCAGCCTCGCCGGAACAGGATTTCATTGGCGTCGAGGTTCACCGTCCGGGTGTCGGCGCGCTGCTCAATGGCGTGTTGACCCAGGGTTTGACCAACCTGCGGGTCTACGATTGCGACGCCATCGAAGTGCTCAACCGCTGCATCGCTGACAACAGCCTTGATCGTCTGATGCTGTTTTTCCCGGACCCGTGGCACAAGAGCCGTCACCACAAGCGCCGCATCGTTCAGGCCTCATTCGCTGAGCTGGTACGCAGCAAGCTGAAGGTGGGCGGCATTCTGCACATGGCCACCGACTGGGAACCGTATGCCGAGTACATGCTGGAAGTGATGAGCGTCGCGCCGGGTTATCGCAATCTCGCCGAAGACGGCAAGTGCGTACCCCGTCCGGCCGAACGCCCGATCACCAAGTTCGAACGCCGTGGCGAACGTCTTGGGCATGGCGTGTGGGATCTGAAGTTCGAAAAGCAGTCCTAAATCGCGCCATAGCTGATCGTTCCCACGCTCCGCGTGGGAATGCCTCAACGGACGCTCCGCATTCGGCTTTAAAAGGGGCGCAGAGCGTCCCGGGCTGCGTTCCCACGCAGAGCGTGGGAACGATCAATGGCCAGGGAATCAGCGGCGGTCCGCGACTACGCCGATGAGTACCAGCACCACCAACAACACCGGCGCCAGGCTGTAGTTGTTGAACTGGCTCAAGCCCCGAACGATCCATGGCGTGGCGTAGATCAACGCTGCGCCGCTACCCACCATGCACAACAGAGCCATCAGCGGCACGCGCAGGGCGCCGGCGATACTGCCCAGGCGTTGCTCGACCCAACTTTTGAAATCCGCACCGAACAGCACCAGCAGGCAACCCACCAGGGCCAGGGCGATTTCCGAGAGGTTGCTGCGGCTCCAGCGAGACACGGTGGCAAGCAGGTCGAGTACCAAATCCATTCGATTTCCTTATGTCAGAAATTTCTGCAGCAAGTCGTTGAGGAAGAGTTGTCCGCGCTCGGTGGCTACCAGACGTGACGGTTCGACCTGCAACAGGCCGCTTTGTTCGGCTTCCCGGCGGCCTTCGGCAAGGCTTTCCAGGGGCATGCCGGTACGTTCTGGATAGAGCCGCGATTCGACGCCTTCCGTCAGGCGCAGCGCGTTCATCAGGAACTCGAACGGCATCTCATCGTTGTTCAGGGCTTTCTCGCCGGCCTGGAAGCTTTTCGCCGGATTCAAATAGTCCTTCGGCAAGCGAGTCTTCCATGTGCGGATGATGCGGCCGTCCGGATGGCTGAGTTTGCCGTGGGCACCGGCACCGATGCCGATGAAATCGCCGAAACTCCAGTAATTGAGGTTATGCCGCGCCGGTCGACCTGGCAGGGCATAGGCCGAGACTTCGTATTGCGCGTAACCGTGCTCGGCGAGTAGCGCCTGGCCTGCCTCCTGGATGTCCCACAACGTATCGTCTTCCGGCAGCGTCGGCGGCTGGTTCCAGAATACGGTGTTGGGTTCCAGGGTCAGTTGGTACCACGACAGGTGCGTGGGTTTCAGGGCAATGGCCGTGCGCAGGTCCGCCAGGGCGTCTTCCAGGGACTGATCCGGCAAGCCGTGCATCAAGTCCAGGTTGAAGTTATCGAACCCGGCCTGACGTGCCATGCCAGCGGCGCGTACCGCTTCGTCACCATTGTGAATGCGGCCCAATGCCTGGAGTTTTTCCTGCTGGAAGCTCTGGATGCCGATCGACAGGCGATTGATCCCCAGTTTCCGGTAGGCCACGAACTTGTCCTGTTCGAAGGTGCCGGGGTTGGCTTCCAGGGTGATTTCGATATCGTCGGCAAACGCGATGCGCTGTTCCACGCCTTTGAGCAAACGCCCCAGGGCTTGGGCGCTGAACAGGCTCGGCGTGCCGCCACCGAAGAAGATCGAGCTCAGCTCACGCCCGTGAACGGCATGCAGGTCCTGATCGAGATCGGCCAGCAACGCGTCGACATACTCTTCTTCCGGCAGCACAGGACTGGCAGTGTGGGAGTTGAAGTCGCAATAAGGGCATTTGCGTACACACCACGGAATGTGGATGTACAGCGCCAGGGGCGGCAGCACTGACAGCGCCGCCCGAGGCGTTTGCGCATCGCCGCCGAAGATCAGTGGCGATGCTGTGGATTCATCGGTCATTTCAAGCCCAGGCGCTGGCGCAGTAGATCCATTGCACGGGCGCGGTGGCTGATCCGGTTCTTGTCGGCAGGGCTCAACTCAGCGCTGGAGCACTCGCGTTCCGGCACCCAGAACAGCGGGTCATAGCCAAAACCGTGTTCGCCGCTGGCCTGGGTCAGGATGCGCCCGTGCCACAGGCCTTCGCAGAGGATCGGCAGCGGATCGTCGGCGTGACGCACCAGTGCCAGCACGCAGACAAACTGCGCACCGCGTTCGGCTTCAGGCACGTCCTTCAAGACGTCGAGCAGCTTGGCGTTGTTCGCCGCATCGCCTTTGCCGTCGGCATACCGCGCCGAGTAGATGCCCGGCGCACCGCCGAGGAAGTCCACCGCCAGCCCGGAATCGTCGGCCAGCGCCGGCAGGCCGGAAATGCGCGCGGCATTGCGGGCCTTGAGGATGGCGTTCTCGACGAACGACAGGCCGGTTTCTTCAGGCTCGATGCTGCTGAACTCGCCGATCGAGCGCAGTTGCACCGAGTCGCCGAGCATGGCCTGGAGTTCCTTGAGTTTGCCGGCGTTATGGCTGGCCAATACGAGTTGCGTGAAGTTGATCATTGGCCGGGGAATAACTCTTGGTTGAAATTGATGGTGTGGATTTTGTCACCGGTCTGCACCTTGATGTCGAAGGTGCGGTTTTCCTGTTGCTCCACCGGGAATTGGGCGATGTAGTAGATCGCGCCCTGTTCAGTGATCTGGCGGAAGTTCAGGTTCACGCTCTGGCTGGTGAGGTCCTTGACCGTGCCGCTGACCTGAGCCATTTGTGGCTTGCCGTCCTTGAGCACGGAAATATTGATGACGCCCTGGTTCTTGCTGCGGGTAAGCTCTGCGGCTTTGGCGATGTCGGGCGTCAGATACGTGGAGTTGAAGGTGTTGTAGTGCACCGTCACGTCGCCAAACTTTTCCTGGCGGTCACCCTTGATGGTGTCAGCAGCCATGGCGGTGACGCTCAGGCAGGCAGTAAGTAAAAACAGCGCTAGACGACCCATGATCGTTCTCCTCGAATGTGGTGGATCAGACCGCGACCTTGTGGTCTGCAAGCCCCGGGCTGCTGACGCGGTAAATACCGATCTCACCTAACAGATTAGGCCATAGCTTACTGGCCCACCCGTGCCGATGCTGTTGATCCACGGCAAGCCGATCAATGACCTTGGCTTCACGTTCGCGACACAAGGCTTCAAAGTCGGCGAAGGTGCAGAAGTGGATGTTCGGCGTGTTGTACCAGGTATAAGGCAGGAACTCGGAAACCGGCATCCGGCCCTTGCTCGCCAGGTACCAGCGGCAGCGCCAATGGCCGAAATTCGGGAACGTGATGATGCACTGGCGACCGACCCGCAGCATTTCGTCGAGGATCCTGTCCGGATAGTGCACCGCTTGCAGCGCCTGGGTCATGACCACGACGTCGAAGCTGTTGCTGGCGAAGTTGCCCAGGCCCTTGTCCAGGTCCTGCTCGATGACGTTGATGCCTTTGGCCACGCACGCGGCGATATTGTCCGCATCGTTTTCCAGGCCGTAGCCGCTGACTTGCTTGTTGTCGCGCAGCCAGGTCAGCAGTTCACCGTCGCCGCAACCAAGGTCGAGCACGCGGCTACCGGCGGGGATCCATTCCTGGATGATTTCCAGATCAGCTCTCATGGCTATCTCACAACGTAATGCGGTTCATGTAGTTGCCGAACGCCTGCAAGTAACGCGGGATCGGGATCAGGAAGGCGTCATGACCTTGCGGCGCATCGATTTCCAGATAACAGACGTCCTTGCGTGCAGCCATCAGTGCGTCCACCAGTTCCCGCGAGCGGGCAGGCGAGAAGCGCCAGTCGGTGGTGAACGACATCACGCAGAATTTTGCCGTGGCGTTTTCGAAGGTTTTTGCCAGGTTATCGTCGAAGTTGGCTGCCGGATCAAAGTAATCCAGGGCCTTGGTCATCAACAGATAGGTGTTGGCATCGAAGCGCCCGGAGAACTCTTCGCCCTGATAACGCAGATAGCTTTCAACCTGGAACTCGACACTGTGGAAGTCGTAGTTGAGCTTTTCGCTTTTCAGGCCGCGGCCGAATTTCTCGCCCATGGAATCATCGGACAGATAGGTAATGTGCCCGACCATTCGCGCCAGCATCAGGCCGCGCTTGGGAATCACGCCGTGTTCCTGGAAGGAGCCGCCATGGAACTCCGGGTCTGTGAGAATCGCCTGGCGCGCCACTTCGTTGAAGGCGATGTTCTGCGCCGACAGTTTGGGGGCCGAGGCGATGGCCAGGCAGTGGCGCACGCGATCCGGATAAGTGATGGTCCACTGCAACGCTTGCATGCCCCCCAGGCTGCCACCGATGACAGCGGCCCATTGGCCGATGCCCAGCAGATCCGCCAGGCGCGCCTGGCTGTGCACCCAGTCTTCCACGGTGAGCACCGGGAAGTCGGCGCCGAACGGCTTGCCGGTTTCCGGGTTGACGCTGCTCGGGCCGGTAGAACCGTTGCAACCGCCGAGGTTGTTCAGGCTGACCACGAAGAACTTGCTGGTGTCGATCGGCTTGCCGGGGCCGATGCAGCTGTCCCACCAACCGGGTTTGCGGTCGTCGACGCTGTGATAGCCGGCAGCGTGGTGGTGACCGGACAAGGCGTGGCAGATCAGCACGGCGTTGCTCGCTGAAGCATTCAGCGTGCCGTAGGTTTCGTAAATCAGGTCATAGGCTGGAAGCGAACGGCCGCAGGCCAACGCCAGGGGTTCGCTGAAGTGCGCCATTTGCGGCGTCACCAGACCAACAGAATCGGGGGGAAAGGCAGCTGGCATCGACCCTGCTCTCGTTGAAATGAGGCGTAAGTCTAAAGACCGCTGCCCCTAGCAGCAAGCAACTACCCGCGATGATCGTTCCCATGCTCTGCGTGGGAACGCGGCCAGGGACGCTCCGCGTCGCAAAGAGCCGAACGCGGAGCGTCCGCAGAGGCGTTCCCACGCAGAGCGTGGGAACGATCATGAAGGCCGGGCCTGTTTTTCCTGTTACACCGGGGCGCTGCCTTCGCGGGCAAGCCTCGCTCCTACAGAAGTCATATACGTCCTGTAGGAGCGAGGCTTGCCCGCGATGAACGATGACGCGGTCCAGCTGCGAACGAGTCAGATCAGGCCAAACAATTCCTTCGGCATCAGCGCGTAGTAAGCCAGGCGCGGGATCAGCCAGCTTTGCAGCAACTGCAACGCGATGAAGGCGAAGATCGGCGAAATATCGAGGCCGCCCAGGTTCGGGATGATCCGGCGGAACGGCGCAAGTACCGGCTCGGTGATCTGCTGCACCAGTTCCGCCCCCGGGTTATGACTGCCCGGAGCGACCCAGGACAGGATCACACTGATGATCATCGCCCAGAACAGGATCTTCAAGAACAGCGCAAAGATACCGATCAGCGCCCAAGGCGCCAGGAGCAGGGCGTCGACCGAGTAGCCACTGAGCAGCAGGATCACCGCGAACAGCGCCATTTGCACCACCAGGGCCAGGACCAGCGACGACATGTCCAGGCCGAACATGCTCGGGATCACCCGGCGCAGTGGCTTGAGCAGCGGTTGAGTGGCTTTCACGGCGAACTGGCAGAGCGGGTTGTAGAAGTTGGCACGCACCAGTTGCAGGATGAAGCGCAACAGCACGATCAGCAGATACAGGCTGCCCAGGGTTTGAATCACAAAAATGGCAGCGTCATTGAGTCCGAGCATTATTGATTCCTTATTGAGAGCTGATTAGCGGCCAAGTTGCTCAGCCATCTCGGCGGAGCGGTGCGCGGCGGCGCCCAGTGCTTTTTCGACCAGGGCTTCGAAACCGTTGGCCTGGAACGACTTGATAGCGGCTTCCGTGGTGCCCGCAGGCGAGGTCACGCGGCGACGTAATTCCGCGGCGTCGACGTCACTGGATACCGCCATGTGTGCAGCGCCCAGGGCGGTTTGCAAGGTCAATTGCGCGGCGATGTCCGCTGGCAGGCCGAGTTTCACGCCTGCGGCGGTCATGGCTTCGATCAACAGGAAAAAGTACGCCGGGCCGGAGCCAGAAACGGCGGTGACCGCATCCAGTTGCTGCTCTTGGTCCAGCCACAGGGCAATGCCGACTGCGGACAACAGCTCCTGGGCTTGCTGACGCTGCTCGGCTGTCACTTCGGCGGTGGCGAACAAGCCGCTGACACCCTGGCGCAACAGTGCCGGCGTGTTGGGCATGCAACGCACGATGGGCTGGGCACCGAGCCAGTTGTTCATGCTGGCGCAAGTGATGCCGGCGGCAATCGACACCACCAGCTGGTTGGACTTGAGGCTTGGGCGGATGGCCTCGCAAACGGCTTTCATCGCCTGGGGTTTGACCGCCAGTACGACCACATCGGCGCCATCGATGGCCTGGGCGTTGTCGGCGAATACTTCGATGCCATGCTCGGCGCTCACGCGGGCGCGGGTTTCTTCGCCCGGATCACTGGCGCGGATCTGCGCCGCATCCAGACCTTTGGCCCGCAGGCCACCGATCAGGCTGGCGGCCATGTTGCCGGCACCGATAAAGGCAATACGCGTCTTGCTCATGTCAGGTCCTTATTCAGAAGTGTCTCAGCCATGTTACGGCTGACTGTAGTCGCGAGCGCCGAACAGTGCCGTACCGATACGGACCCAGGTGGCGCCCTGGGCAATGGCCGATTCAAGATCGTGGCTCATGCCCATGGAAAGTGTGTCGAGCGGCAGGTTGAGGCTGGCTTGCAGGCTTTGCACGGCCGCGAAGGCGGCATCCTGTGCGGCGCGATCTTCGGTCGGCTCAGGGATAGCCATCAGCCCGCGCAACTTCAGGCGCGGCAGGGCGCTGATGGCATTAGCCAGGGCCGGCAGATCGTCGGGGGTGCAGCCGGATTTACTGGCCTCGCCACTGACATTGACCTGGATGCAGATGTTCAGTGGCGGCAAATCGGCAGGGCGTTGTTCGGACAAGCGTTGTGCGATTTTCAAGCGATCCACGGAGTGTACCCAATCGAAATGCTCGGCAATGGCACGAGTCTTGTTCGATTGAATGGGGCCGATGAAGTGCCAGATCAAGGGCAGGTCGGCCAGTTCGAGCTGCTTGCCCAAGGCCTCCTGCAGATAGTTCTCGCCAAAGTCGCGCAGGCCGGCGGCATAGGCTTCGCGCAAGGCTTGTGCGGGTTTGGTTTTGCTCACGGCCAGCAGCTGGACGCTGTTTTCGACGCGATTGGCGGCGAGTGTTGCGGCATGTATGCGCGAACTAACCTGAAGAATGTTGTCTGCTATCGTGGACATCAAGAGGCGCCAGCGGTCTGAAGGTTCGCGGCATTCTACTGGAATTGAGAGACGCTATGGATATCACTGAACTGCTCGCCTTCAGCGCCAAACAGGGCGCATCCGACCTGCACCTGTCAGCGGGCCTGCCGCCGATGATTCGGGTTGATGGCGATGTACGACGGATCAATCTGCCGGCACTGGATCACAAGCAAGTGCAGGCGTTGATCTACGACATCATGAACGATACCCAACGGGTGGATTTCGAAAAACACCTGGAAACCGACTTTTCCTTTGAAGTGCCCGGCGTCGCCCGCTTTCGGGTCAACGCGTTCAACCACAGTCGCGGTGCCGGCGCAGTGTTCCGCACGATTCCGTCCAGGGTCCTGAGCATGGACGAGCTGGGCATGGGCGACGTGTTTCGCAAGATGACCGACGCACCTCGTGGCCTGGTGCTGGTGACCGGCCCGACCGGCTCCGGCAAGTCCACCACGCTGGCGGCGATGATCGATTACCTGAACAACCATCGCCACCATCACATCCTTACCATCGAAGACCCGATCGAGTTTGTCCACGAATCGCGCAAATGCCTGATCAATCAACGTGAAGTCCACCGCGATACCCGCAGTTTCGCCACGGCGCTGCGTTCGGCCCTGCGCGAGGACCCGGACGTGATCCTGGTGGGCGAGATGCGCGACCTGGAAACCATTCGCCTGGCGCTGACCGCTGCGGAAACGGGTCACCTGGTGTTCGGCACGCTGCATACCACGTCGGCGGCAAAAACCATCGACCGGATTGTCGATGTGTTTCCGGGTGATGAAAAATCCATGGTGCGCTCAATGCTCTCCGAATCATTGCTGGCGGTGGTGTCGCAGACACTGGTGAAGAAAATCGGCGGTGGGCGCATGGCGGCCCATGAGATCATGCTGGGGACGTCGGCGATCCGTAACTTGATCCGCGAAGACAAGGTGGCGCAGATGTACTCATCGATCCAGTCGGGCGGGTCGCTGGGGATGCAGACGCTGGATATGGGCTTGAAGGATTTGGTGACCAAGGGGTTGGTCAGTCGCGAGCATGCACGGGAGAAGGCGCGGTCGCCGGATGGTTTTTGAGAATTGAAATGCAACCGTGGCGAGGGAGCTTGGATGATCGTTCCCACGCTCTGCGTGGGAACGCCTCAACGGACGCTCCGCGTTCGGCTCTTGGGACGCAGAGCGTCCTGGGCTGCATTCCCACGCAGAGCGTGGGAACGATCCTAATGCAACCGTGGCGAGGGAGCTTGCTCCCGCTGGGTTGCGAAGCAGCCCCAAAAAGCGGGAGCGCTGCGCTCTCCAGCGGGAGCAAGCTCCCTCGCCACAAGTGCTCGCCGTCCAATCAGCGTTGAACAACCCGCAACTGATTCTGTTCTTTCGGAAGAACCCGCTTGGCAACCACGTAGTGGCTTTCCCAGTACGGTTTCTTCAAGGTGTCGATGGTCACCGACTTGCCACGGCGCGGCGCGTGGATGAAGCGGTCGTTGCCCAGGTAGATGGCAACGTGATTGACTCGACGGCTCTTGATGTTGAAGAAAATCAGATCGCCCGGCTTGAGGTCCTTGCGATCGACTTTCTCGCCATGACCGCTGGCCATGGCATTGGAAGTACGAGGCAGGTCAAACGTGGCGTCGTTGAACGCGTACTTTACCAGGCCGCTGCAGTCGAAGCCTTTGCTCGGGCTGCTGCCGCCCCAACGGTACGGCGTACCGAGGACGTTGACCGCACGGCTGAGCACGTTGCTGCTTTCCTTGGTTGCCATCGGTGGCACCAGGCTGCTTTTGCTGGTCAGCTCTGGAGCCGTTCTGAGCGCTTTCTTGCTTTTGCTCGAAGGAGCAGAAGCGTGGGATTTTGGGGTGTAACCATTAACGTTTGGAAGACGTTGCTCACGATTGGTGGCGTGGGCGGCCAGTGGCATCAAAAGGCAAATGGTTAGCCATGTCTTGAAAAATGAACGCATTAGGCAAGGCTCGAATAGGTGAACGCGCAACTTTATAACAGCTTTTTTTGCCCTTCCGAGGCCGTTGGTCGATTCAATTCGCGTCCAACGGAACTAAAAAAGCGGCAATTGGACGCAATTGTCCGACAGAAGTCCGGTGTTATAAGGCTTTGACGGGAGCGAAGGTACCATTTGCCGTATGTCGGGTGCCCGTAAAAAAGTCACAAAGAATTCAAGAATATTTATCTATCGTGTTAATCGAGGTCATCCATGAACACCTATCAACCGCCTGTTCCGCATCAAGACACCCACAGCAAAGTGATTGGTTATCTGCTGTGGATTTTCGGTTTCACCGGCGCCCACCGGTTTTATTACGGCAAGCCGGTGACCGGGACGATCTGGTTCTTCACCTTGGGTTTGCTGGGCATTGGCTGGTTGATCGACCTGTTCCTGATCCCGGCCATGGATCGTGAGGCAGACCTGCGTTTTACCGCTGGGCCAATCGAATACAACGTCGCGTGGATTCTGTTGACGTTTCTGGGGGTGTTCGGTGTGCACCGGATGTATCAGGGGAAGTGGATCAGCGGATTGCTGTACCTGCTGACCGGCGGGTTGTTTTTCCTGGGAGTGTTGTATGACTTCTGGACGCTGAATGATCAGGTTTCGGTGCGTAACGCGCAGAAGCGCAGCGCCTTCCAATAAGCCATCGCGGGCAAGCCCGCTCCCGCAGGTTCTGAGGAGTTCACAAATTCTGTGAACTCCTCGTACTGTGTGGGGCTTGCCCGCGAATGCAAGCGACGCGGTCTCAAGCCTGGTGACTGATTCGCCCGTCCACCAGGGTGTAACGCACAACACCCGGCAGGCTGTGCCCAATGAACGGGCAGTTTTCGCCTTTGGACAGCCATGTCTCACCGGCCACGGTCGAGGCCGCAGGGTCGAACAGCACGATGTCCGCCGGGCCACCTACCGCCAGTTTGCCCGCCGGCAGGCGCAGCGCCTCGGCAGGTCCGGTGCTCAATCGCGCCAACAACGTCGACAGGTCCAGCAAACCGTCTTCCACCAGCGTCATTGCCAATGGCAATAGCAGTTCAACACTGCTGATGCCCGGCTCGGTCGCGCCGAACGGCGCCAGTTTGGCGTCCCGTTCGTGGGGTTGGTGATGGCTGGAAATGACTGAGATCACTCCGGATTTCACTGCTTCACGCAGACCATCGCGGTCGGCGCGGGTGCGTAGCGGAGGCTGGACGTGATACAGGCTGCTGAAATCGATCAGCGCTTCATCGGTCAGGATCAGTTGATACAGCGCGACATCGGCGGTGACCTTCAAACCCCGGGCCTGGGCCTGGGCGATCAGGGCCACGCCGCGAGCGCTGGTCAACTGGCTGAAGTGCGCGCGCACACCGCTTTGTTCGACCAGCAACAGGTCGCGGGCCAGGGCCACGGTCTCAGCGGTTTCCGGAATGCCCGGCAGGCCGAGGAAACTGGCCGTCGGGCCTTCATGGGCCAGGCCGCCTTCGGCCAGGTCGTGATCCTGGGAGTTGAAAATCACTGTCAGGTCGAAGGTTGCTGCATATTCCAGCGCCCGGCACAGGGTGCGGGTATTGCGGAAACTCTCCAGACCGTTGCCGAAGGCCACGCAACCGGCATCGCGCAAGGCGACCAGTTCCGCCAGCTGTTCGCCGTCCAGACCTTTGCTCAGGGCGCCGATCGGGAAGACTTTGGTGTTGCCGGCTTCGCGGGCGCGGTCGAGGATCAGTTCGGCCACGGCCGAGGTGTCCAGCACCGGTTTGGTTTTCGGTGGGCAGCACAGGCTGGTGACACCCCCGGCCGCTGCGGCACGGGTTTCGCTGATAATCGAGCCTTTGCGGCTGTAGCCCGGCTCACGCAGGGCGACGTTGAGGTCGACCAGACCCGGGGCGGCCACCAGACCTTTGGCATCGATGGTGTCGACCGCGACAAAACCGGCCGGTGCGGCGCCAAGGGCAACGATCTTGCAGGCTTCAATGTGAATATCGGTAACTTGATCCAGGCCGCTGGCGGGATCGATGACGCGTGCGCCGAGAATGCTGAGCTTCACTGAACGTTCTCCTGCTCGAATTGGCGCTGCGCTGTTTGTCCGCTCATGGCCATGGACAGCACAGCCATACGAATCGCGATGCCGTAGGTCACCTGGTTGAGGATCACCGAGTGCGGGCCATCGGCCACCGCTGACTCGATTTCCACGCCACGGTTGATCGGCCCCGGGTGCATGACGATGGCATCGGGTTTGGCGCCGGCCAGGCGCGCTGTGGTCAGGCCGAACAGGCGGTAGAACTCGCCTTCGCTCGGCAGCAGGCCTCCGGTCATGCGCTCGCGCTGTAGGCGCAGCATGATCACCACGTCGACATCCTTCAGGCCTTCGGTCATGTCGGTGTAAACCTTCACGCCGTATTGCTCGATACCGATCGGCAGCAGGGTTTTCGGCGCGATCACGCGGATGTCCGGGCAGCCAAGGGTTTTCAGGGCCAGCATGTTCGAGCGCGCTACCCGCGAGTGCAGGATGTCGCCGACGATGGCCACCGAAAGGTTTTCGAAGCCGCCCTTGTGCCGGCGGATGGTCAGCATGTCGAGCATGCCCTGGGTCGGGTGCGCGTGACGGCCGTCGCCGCCGTTGATGATCGCCACTTGCGGGCAGACATGTTCGGCGATGAAGTGCGCGGCGCCGGAGTCACCGTGACGCACGACGAACATGTCGGCAGCCATGGCTTCGAGGTTGCGCAGGGTGTCGAGCAGGGTTTCGCCCTTGCTCGCCGACGATGTCGATACGTTGAGGGTGATCACGTCAGCCGACAACCGCTGGGCCGCCAGTTCGAAGGTGGTGCGGGTGCGGGTCGAGTTCTCGAAGAACACGTTGCACACGGTCTTGCCGCGCAGCAACGGGACTTTCTTCACCGCCCGGGCGCCGACTTCAAGGAACGAGTCGGCAGTGTCGAGGATTTCCGTCAGCAACTCACGGCGCAGGCCGTCGAGCGAGAGGAAGTGGCGCAGCTGGCCCTGATCATTGAGCTGCAGCGGGCGCTTGGTGTCTAGAGGCGTCATCGCGAGGGGGACTCTCAATAGGGCGAATTAAAGGGCGAGGTCTTGCAGTTCGAGCGCAAGCTCCGGGCCGGACAGCTTGACGCGCTCGTGGGCGGCCAGCGACAGCGTCGCGCCGACCACGTTCGGGCGAATCGGCAACTCGCCGGCGTCCAGGTCCAGCAGGCACACCAGCGTCACGCTGGCTGGGCGACCGTAGTCGAACAGTTCGTTCATCGCGGCGCGGATGGTGCGCCCGCTCATCAGAACATCATCGATCAACACCAGGTGCTGGCCTTCGATTTCGAACGGCAGGGCTGAGGGGCGTACTTGCGGGTGCAGGCCGTTCTGGCTGAAATCGTCGCGGTAGAAGGAAACGTCCAGGGTGCCGAGTGGCTCCTCGCTGCCCAGCTCCTTGAGCAGGGCCTGGGCGACCCAGACACCGCCGGTACGAATGCCGATGTAACGCGGTTCGCTGATACCACGGTGTTCCAGGTGGGCCTTCAGGCGCGTGGCCATCTGGCTGATCAGTTCGGCAGGATTGGGCAGGCTCATGGTTGCTCCTTCTTGGACCCGAGCCGGTGCTGCTTGTACGGCAGGCTCGGGTTGTAGCTAAGAGAGGCGGGTTAGCGACTCGTCAGGATTCGAACAGTGCAGTGTTTTCGTCGAGCCAGCCTTGCAGCAGCAGGGCCGCGGCGATGGCGTCGACCGGGTTGTCGCGGTAACTGCCCTTTTGTCCGCCGCGATCACGTCGCTCACCTTTGGCTTCGAAGGTAGTCAGGCGCTCATCGTGGGTATAGAAGGGCAGGTTGAAGCGGCCGTTGAGGCGGCGGGCGAACTTCTCGGCTCGCAGGCACATCTCGCTCGGCGTGCCGTCCATGTTCAGCGGCAGGCCGACCACCACGGCGTCCGGCTTCCACTCTTTGATGAGCGCTTCAACCTGGTCCCAGTCGGGGATGCCGTTTTGTGCTTTCAAGGTGCACAGCTCGCGGGCCTGGCCGGTAATCACCTGGCCGACCGCGACGCCGATCTGTTTGGTGCCGTAGTCAAAACCGAGAATCAGCCGCAGGGCCATCAGGCGTGCCCCGCCTGGCTGGTCAGCAGGCTGAGGTTGACGCCCAAATGCTTGGCCGCTGCCTCCAGACGCAGTTCGCTGCTGGTGTTGAAGAGGATGTCGGCGTCGAACGGGCAGGTCAGCCAGGCGTTTTGTGCCAGTTCGGCCTCCAATTGCCCGGCTTCCCAGCCGGCATAACCGAGGGCGATCAGGCTTTTTGCCGGGCCGACGCCATCGGCAATGGCAAACAGCACATCCTGAGAGGTCGACAGGGACAGCTCGCCTTCCAGATCAACGGTCGCCTGAAAGGTTTTGCCCGAAGGATGCAGGACAAAGCCGCGATCGGTCTGCACCGGGCCGCCAATGAAGATCGGCACATGCTGGCAGAGGACCGGCGGTTCTATATCGGGACGCAATTGCTCGAGAATATCGGCCAGGTTCAGGTCTTGCGGACGGTTGACCACCAGCCCCATGGCACCATTGGCCGTGTGCTCGACGATGTAGGTCAAGGTGTGCGCAAAGTTCGGGTCGGCCATGTGTGGCATGGCGATCAGGAAGTGATGCTTGAGGTAGCTGGGGCTGACGTTTTTCATGAGCGCTAGTGTGGCGTTGGAGGGGCGAACTGACAAGCTGAGGATGCGTAGGAAATGCCGCAAATTCCCGCTGACGACTCACATTTCTGTGGGAGTGAGCTTGCTCGCGATGTTCGTCAACGATAACGCTGGGCCCATGACACTCCGTGGTGCTCTCAGGTTCATCGCGAGCAGACTCGCTCCTACAGGGGGTGGGGCGTACATCAATTGCTGGAGAGCCGATCGCCGCGCGCAAACTTCCAGGTGCGGATGATTTCCAGTCGGTCGACGTCCGAAAGATCCCCGGTAAACGGTGCAAACGGCGCCGCCAGCCGCACAATGCGCTGGGCTGCCTGGTCGAGCAGCGGCTGGCCGGAAGATTCGAGCACCAGTACCTCATACAGCGAACCATCGCGGTTGATCGACACCATCAGCCGCAAATTGCCATAAATCTGCTTGCGCCGGGCTTCGTCGGGATAGTTGAGGTTGCCGATGCGCTCGACCTTCTTGCGCCATTCATCTTTGTACCAGGCGCCCTTGTCGCGCATGGTCGAAGCGGCACTCAGGCGGTGGATGCGCGGGCGTTTGGCGTAAAGCTGTTGCTCGTTGGCCAGTTCGGCTTCCAGGCTGGCGATATCGCTGGACAGCTGTTCGGTGTCGAATGTTGGCGCGGCCACCGCAGGTTTGGTGACGGGCTTGGGTTCTTCGGTTTTGCTGGCGGCTTTCTTCGGCTTCGGCGCGACCGTGGTCACGGCAGCCTTGGGCGGTGCTTCCTGCTGTTCAGGCTTGGCCGCTGGCGGTGGCGTGACTTTCTGCACCTTGTTGTCCTGGAACGGTGCGATTTCAGTGGTCTTCGGGACCGCTTTTTTATCCAGGGTGCCGCTGCCCTGCTGATTCTCCTGAGCAAGAAAATCGGCCTTTTCAGGTTTCTTTTCGCTTTTGAAGGTAGCGAGGGTGATTTCCAGGGTTTTGCTGATCTGCTTGGGTTCGACCACGGCGAACCCGACGCCGAGCAGCAAGGCCAGGTGAATCAATGCCGCCAGGAACAGGGTAAAACCGAGGCGATCGGCCGGGCGCACGCCACGGTGGGCGAGTTCAGCTGGCAGATCGGACGGGAGGGTCATGACAAGGAAACCAACATCGCGTTTTCACAGGCCGCGCATGATAACGCAATGTTGGTTTGGCTAATCAACGTGCCTTGAGCTTCTGATCGATGGCATCCATCAGCATGCCGCCAATGTCGGTCCCGAAGGCATTGTCGATCTCGCGAATGCAGGTCGGGCTGGTGACGTTGATTTCCGTCAGATGCTCACCGATCACGTCGAGGCCGACGAACAGCAGGCCTTTTTCGCGCAGGGTCGGGCCGACTTGCGCAGCAATCCAGCGATCCTTCTCGGTCAGCGGACGCGCTTCGCCGCGGCCACCGGCAGCGAGGTTGCCACGGGTTTCGCCAGCGGCGGGAATGCGCGCCAGGCAGTAATCCACCGGCTCGCCGTCGATCATCAGGATGCGCTTGTCGCCATCGACGATGGCCGGCAGGTAACCCTGGATCATGATCTGTTGCTGGCCGTGCAGGGTCAGGGTCTCGAGGATCACCGACAGGTTCGGGTGGCCCGCAGTGTGGCGGAAGATCGAGGAGCCGCCCATGCCATCCAGCGGCTTGAGGATCACGTCACCGTGATGGTCGGCGAATTCGCGCAGCACGTCCGGGCGACGGCTGACGATGGTCGGCGGCGTGCACTGCGGGAACAGCGTGGCGAACAGCTTTTCGTTGCAGTCGCGCAGGCTCTGCGGCTTGTTGACCACCAGCACGCCGGCGCTTTCGGCCTGCTCCAGCAGATACGTGGAGTAAACAAACTCCATGTCGAATGGCGGATCCTTGCGCATCAGGATCACATCCAGGTCGCTGAGCAGCGCATCGCTTTCAGCGCCCAGCTCGAACCATTTTTCCGGGTTGGCGAACACTTGCAACGGACGCATCCGCGCCCGTGCCTGGCCTTCGGCCTGGTACAGGTCACGCTGTTCCATATAGAACAGTTCCCAGCCACGCTTCTGCGCGGCCAGCAGCATGGCCAGCGAGCTGTCCTTTTTATAGGAGATGCTGGCAATTGGGTCCATGACAATCCCGACGCGAACGCTCATGGGTTTTTCCTCGAAATTTGGGGGCCGGTGCCGATCCCCTGTAGGAGCGAGCCTGCTCGCGATAAACCTGAGAGCGCCTCGGGGTGTCGGCAGCCAGTGTTATCGTTGACGACCATCGCGAGGGCTTGCTCCTACAGAAAACCAGCCAATAAAAGTGGCGTCAGAGTGGCGCTGAGTAGGTTCCCGGTCAAGGAAAAACCACCGCACCGGTCGGCCGATAGATTGGTGCTGGAGACTGTGCTAAAAAGACTGCCTAGTGATGCTGGCCCTTGAGTATCAAGGGTTTCGGGCCGCCGTTAACCGGCAAACGGACATATTGATTCACAAAGGCGACGGTAGAGCATTTATGGAACAGCACCCCAGCGCCTTGAAGGTCATGGTGATCGACGATTCGAAGACGATTCGCCGTACCGCCGAAACGCTGCTCAAGAACGTGGGTTGTGAGGTCATCACGGCCATCGACGGTTTCGATGCCCTGGCCAAGATCGCCGACAATCATCCCGGCATCATCTTTGTCGACATCATGATGCCGCGTCTGGATGGTTATCAGACCTGCGCTTTAATCAAGAACAACAGTGCATTCAAGTCCACGCCAGTGATTATGCTGTCGTCCAAGGACGGGCTGTTCGACAAGGCCAAGGGCCGCATCGTCGGCTCCGACCAGTTTTTGACCAAGCCTTTCAGCAAGGAAGAACTGCTGAACGCGATCCAGGCCCATGTTCCGGGCTTCGCCGCCGTTTTGCCGCAGTAAGACACCTACAGTGACGCTCGGCCAACGGGCCTTGCGTCGACAAGAATGGGGAAGACCATGGCACGTATTCTGATCGTCGATGATTCGCCGACTGAAATGTACAAATTGACCGGCATGCTGGAAAAGCACGGCCATGAGGTATTAAAAGCCGAGAATGGCGCCGACGGTGTGGCCCTGGCCCGCCAGGAAAAACCCGACGCAGTGCTGATGGACATCGTCATGCCCGGCCTCAACGGTTTTCAGGCTACCCGACAGTTGACCAAGGATCCGGAAACCGGGCACATCCCGGTGATCATCATCACCACCAAGGATCAGGAAACCGACAAGGTCTGGGGCACGCGCCAAGGGGCCAAGGATTACCTGACCAAACCGGTTGATGAGGAAACCCTGCTCAAAACCCTGAACAACGTGCTGGCCGGTTGATCGTCCGGCCATGACCGAGTCGCTGACGGCTTTTGAACTGCTGCTGCAGATCGACCAGCGCTGTCGCTTGCTGGCGGCGGATTTGCCGTCCCAGCCGACCCACCAGAACAGCTGGAGCGGCATCGGTTTTCGCCTCGGTGAATGCTGGTACGTCGCGCCGATGGGCGAGGTCAGTGAAGTATTGCACGAGCCGCGTTTCACTCAGGTGCCGGGGGTCAAGCCTTGGGTCAAGGGCGTTGCCAATCTGCGTGGACGCCTGCTGCCGATCATGGATCTGTGTGCCTTTTTTGGACACGAGCTCTCGGTGGCGCGTCGGCAGCGGCGGGTGCTGGTGGTGGAGCATGAAGACGTGTTCGCCGGGCTGATGGTCGACGAAGTGTTCGGCCTTCAGCACTTCGCCCACGGCAGTCTTGAGGCTGTCGCGGGCGATGCGGTTTCCGGCCCGATGGCGGCGTTTGTCGAAGGCTGCTTTGAGGGCGAGCAGACCTGGCGGGTGTTCAGCCCGTTTGCGCTGGCGCGCTCGCAGGGTTTCATGAACATCGCGGTGTGAACGCGGCCCTTTGTGGGAGCGGGCTTGCCCGCGATGCAGGCAACTCGGTCTCATCTTGAACCGAGGTGATGCCATCGCTGGCAAGCCAGCTCCCACAGGGACGGTGTCGGGTTTGAAGTGAATTGGGCAGTACAGGCGAAGACCGATGACAAAAGCAAAAACAGGCAAGCCAATGGAAGGGTCGCGCAGTCGGTCGCAGATCATCGTGCTGTTCATCGCGCTGATCATCTTCATCATGCTGTTGTTCGCCAACTTCGCGTACCTCAACACCCAGGCCACGTACGACAAGCAGTACATCGGCCATGCCGGCGAGCTGCGCGTGTTATCCCAGCGCATTGCCAAGAACGCCACCGAAGCCGCCGCCGGCAAGGCCGCGGCGTTCAAGTTGCTCAGCGATGCGCGCAACGATTTTGCCCAGCGCTGGAGCTATCTGAAAAAAGGCGACCCGTCCACCGGCCTGCCTCCCGCACCGGCCGCCGTGCGCCCGGAAATGCGCGCCGTGCAACTGGACTGGGAACGCCTGCTGAAAAACACCGACGCCATTCTTTCCAGCGAACAGACCGTGCTATCGCTGCATCAAGTTGCCGCGACCCTGGCTGAAACCGTCCCGCAGTTGCAGGTCGAGTACGAAAAAGTGGTGGAAACCCTCCTGCAACGCGGAGCGCCCGCCGCACAGGTGGCGATGGCTCAACGCCAATCGTTGCTGGCCGAGCGCATCCTGGGCGCCGTCAACACGGTGCTGTCGGGGGATGAAAATTCGCAGCAGGCGGCCGACGCCTTCGGTCGCGATGCCGCACGTTTCGGCCAGGTGCTCAATGGCATGCTCCAAGGCAATCCGGCGCTGAAAGTCAGCCAGGTCGAGGACCGAGATGCGCGTGCGCGGCTGATCGAGATTGCCGAGCTGTTCGAGTTCGTTTCCGGCTCCGTCGATGAAATCCTCGAAACCTCGCCTGAACTGTTCAAGGTTCGCGAATCGGCCACCAACATTTTCAGCCTGTCGCAAACCCTGCTCGATGAAGCCTCGCACCTGGCCAGCGGGTTCGAAAACCTCGCCGGCGGGCGCGATACCGACACCATCGGCGGCTATGTGCTGGGCCTGGCGGCGCTGATGTCGATCATCCTCATCGGCCTGGTGATGGTGCGCGAAACCAATCGCCAACTGCGGGAAACCGCCGAGAAAAACGAACGCAACCAGAACGCGATCATGCGATTGCTCGACGAGATCGAGGACCTGGCCGACGGCGATCTGACCGTGACCGCGTCGGTGACCGAAGACTTCACCGGCACCATCGCCGACTCGATCAACTACTCCGTGGACCAGCTGCGTGATCTGGTGGCAACCATCAACCTGACCGCCGGGCAAGTCGCCGCCGCCGTGCAGGAAACCCAGGCCACCGCCATGCACCTGGCACAGGCTTCCGAGCATCAGGCTCAGCAGATTTCCGAAGCCTCCACCGCGATCAATGACATGGCCCAGTCCATCGATCAGGTGTCGGCCAACGCCGCTGAATCCTCGGCGGTGGCCGAGCGTTCGGTGGAAATCGCCAACAAGGGCAACGAAGTGGTGCACAACACCATCCACGGCATGGACAATATCCGTGAACAGATCCAGGACACCGCCAAGCGGATCAAGCGCCTGGGTGAGTCGTCCCAGGAAATCGGCGATATCGTCAGCCTGATCGACGATATTGCCGACCAGACCAACATCCTCGCCCTCAACGCGGCGATCCAGGCGTCCATGGCCGGCGATGCCGGACGCGGTTTCGCGGTGGTCGCGGACGAGGTGCAACGCCTGGCCGAACGCTCATCGGCGGCCACGCGACAGATTGAAACCCTGGTGCGGGCGATTCAGACCGACACCAACGAAGCGGTGATTTCCATGGAACAGACCACCACCGAAGTGGTGCGTGGTGCCCGCCTGGCGCAGGATGCCGGTGTGGCCCTGGAAGAAATCGAAGGGGTGTCGAAAACCCTCGCGGCACTGATCCAGAGCATTTCCAACGCGGCACAACAACAGACGTCGTCTGCCGGTCAGATTTCCCTGACGATGAACGTGATCCAGCAGATCACCACGCAGACCTCGTCCGGTTCTACCGCAACGGCCGAGAGCATCGGCAACCTGGCGAAAATGGCCAGCCAGTTGCGGCGTTCGGTGTCTGGTTTCACCTTGCCCGCCACCAAGGCGCCGGTGGCGGACAAAGCTTGAACCGGACCACGGGTGCAGGCATCTTGAACGAAGTGGGGACTGGAGTGGTTATGGGTGATCGGCACGACTATGTGGCCCTCGAATGGGTCAAAGGCGAAATTGCCGAAACGCTGAAGCAGGCTCATCACGCGATCGAAACCCGGCTTGACGATCCGCAGGCGACGCACGCCCTGAGCGAATGCCTGGCGTATATCCATCAGGTTCACGGCAGCCTGCAGATGGTCGAATTCTACGGCGCGGCACTGCTCGCCGAAGAAATGGAGCAACTGGTCATCGCGTTGCAAGAGGGGCGCGTCAGTCACCGTGACGAAGCATTGCACCTGATGCTGCAGGCCTTGGGGCAACTGCCGATCTACCTTGACCGCGTGCAAGGTGCCCGCCGTGATCTACCCTTGGTCGTACTGCCGTTGATCAACGATTTGCGCAGTGCCCGTGGCGAAAGCCTGTTGTCGGAAACCAGCCTGTTCAGCCCGCAACTGCCGCACCTGCCGCCGTTGAGTGAACAATCCCTGGCGCTGCTGGAACCGGCCGAACTGCCGAACGTGCTGCGCAAGCTGCGGCAGATGTTGCAGATGGCACTGGTCGGTCTGTTGCGCGAGCAGGATGACGACACCCATCTCGGTTTTCTGGCGAAAGTCTTTGCCCGTCTCGAAAGCTTGTGTGCCAACGCGCCTCTGGCCCCGTTGTGGCAGGTCGCTTCGGCATTGGTCGAAGGCATGCGCGCTGGCGCCATCGCCAACAGTCCGGCGTTGCGCAGCCTGTTCAAGGATGCCGACAAAGAGCTCAAGCGTCTGCTGGAGCAGGGCATGCACGGCGTCAATCAGCCTCCGCCACCGGAGTTGCTCAAGAGTTTGCTGTTCTACATTGCCAAGGCCGAACATCCCACCGGGCAGATGCTGACCATGAAAGATCGCTACGGACTGGACGACGCGCTGCCCGACAGCGCAATGGTCGACGAAGAACGCGCACGGCTGGCCGGTCCTGACCGCGACGCCATGCGTTCGGTATTGGCCGCCTTGTGCGAAGAGCTGGTACGGGTCAAGGAGCGCCTTGACCTGTTCGTGCGTAGCGACCGGCAACACACTTCCGATCTGGACAGCCTGCTGGCACCCCTGCGGCAAATCGCTGACACCCTGGCGGTATTGGGCTTTGGTCAGCCACGCAAGGTCATCATTGATCAACTGGCGGTGGTGCTGAGCCTCGTCCAGGGCCAGCGCGCGCCCGACGATGCGATCCTCATGGACGTTGCCGGGGCGTTGCTTTATGTCGAAGCCACGCTGGCCGGCATGGTCGGCACGGTGGAGCCCGAAAGCCAGGAAGACAGCCGCCTGCCGACCACCGACCTGACACAGATCCACCAGATCGTGATCAAGGAAACGCGTATCTGCCTGCAACAGGCCAAGGACATGATCGTCGACTACATCGACGCCGACTGGGACCGCCAGCATTTGCAGGCACTGCCAGCGTTGCTGACCCAAGTGCGCGGTGCGTTGGCGATGATTCCGTTGAACCGCGCGGCGAGCCTGATCGAAACCTGCAACCATTTCATCCGCGAACACCTGCTGCTGGATCCGGGGCAGCCCGGCTGGCAGGAGCTCGACAGCCTGGCCGACGTCATCACCAGTCTCGAATATTATCTGGAACGCTTGAGCGATGACCCTGAAGCACCCGGCGAACAACTGCTCGACGTCGCCGAAAAAAGCCTGGCGTCGCTCGGCTTCTTCCCTAATGAAAAGTCCAGCGAACAGCATGTGCCGGTGCTTGATGATGTGCTGAGCCCCAGCGAAGCGCAGGTCATGCAGCAACGCCAGGAGCTTGATGGGCCAGCCATCGTCCAGACCCTCGCCGATGTGCTGGCCAGTCCGGTGTCCGCCCTGAATCCGCCCGCTGTCACTACCCCCGGCAGCCTGCTGCCGCCTCCGCCCGGCGAAGAGCCGGTGGACGATGAGTTGCGCGAGGTTTTCCTCGAAGAAACCGATGAAGTCCTGCAAGTCCTGCGCGAATACCTGCCGCGCTGGTCGGTCAATCCCGATAACCATTCGGCCTTGATTGAATTGCGCCGCGCCTTCCATACCCTCAAGGGCAGCGGCCGCATGGTTCGCGCATTGGTGCTGGGTGAGCTGGCCTGGGCCGTGGAAAACCTGCTCAACCGCGTACTGGAAAACAGCGTGGAACCAGGCGCCACGGTGCAGCAACTGCTCGGTGATGTGCTCAACCTGTTGCCTGAACTGGTGGCCGAATACACCGCCAATGCTCAGCGTCAGCGCAACGATGTCGACCAGTTGGCTGCCCGCGCCCATGCCTTGGCCAAGGGCGAGGAACCGGCCTGTGAGGAAGACACTCAAGACGTTTCGGCCCTTGATCCGCTGTTGCTGGAGATCTTTCGCAAGGAGGCCGAAAGCCATTTGAGCAGCCTCAATCGCTTTCTCGAACAGGCGGCCGAGCATCTGCCGCTGCAGGCCAGTGACGAGTTGCAGCGAGCCTTGCATACGCTCAAGGGCAGTGCGTCGATGGCGGGTGTGTTGCCGATTGCCGAACTGGCCGCGCCGCTGGACCAACTGTTGCGCGAGTACAAGGCGCATCAGGTGGCACTGGAGCTGGATGAAGTCGAATTGCTGCTTGAAGCCGAAGGCTTGTTCCGGCTTGGCTTGCGCCAGCTCAGGCGCGAGCCGTTGGCCGAAATCCCCCGTGCCAAAGCGTTGATCGAGCGGGCCCAGGCCATGCTCGGCGAGCGTTTGCAAAACCTCTTGAACGCGCCGAGCAGCGGGTTGCGGGTCAAGCGCGATCCGCAGTTGATCAACAACTTCCTGACCCAGGGCATGGACATCCTGCTGGATGCCGAAAGCCTGCTGCAGCGCTGGCAGCAGCACCCCGGCGAGCGCCAGGAACTCAGTGCGCTGCTGGACGAGCTGACCACCCTCGGCGAGGGCGCGCACCTGGCCGATTTGCATCCGGTGGATGAACTTTGCGAAGCCTTGCTCGACCTCTACGGTGCCGTGGAAGAAAGCAGCCTGGCCGTCAGCGAGGCGTTTTTCCACGAGGCGCAAAGTGCTCATGAAGCGTTGATCAACATGCTCGACGAATTGGCCGCTGGCCAGGAAGTCAGCCCGCGTCCGGAACGGATTCGTGCCTTGCATGGCTTGCTCGATCAGAGCCTCGACCCATCGGCCATGGGCCTGATCCGCAGTGACGGCAGCCGCACCCTGAGCATTCGCGAGTTGGGTGATGTCACCGCTGAACTTGAAAACACACTCCACCCTGTGGGAGCTGGCTTGCCAGCGATGGACGTCAACGATGACGCGCATTCACTGGATAACCAAGTCGCCTGCGAGATCATCGCTGGCAAGCCAGCTCCCACAGGGGACCGCGTTAACGATCTGGAAGACGAGATCGTTTCAATCTTCCTCGAAGAAGCGGTGGACATCCTCGACAGCGCCAACCAGGCCTTGCAGCGCTGGTTGAACGATCCGCAAAGTGCTGCGCCGCTGTCGTCGCTGCAACGCGATTTGCATACGCTCAAGGGCGGCGCACGGATGGCCGAGGTCGAGCCGGTCGGTGATCTGGCCCATGAGCTGGAAAGCCTTTACGAGGGGTTGGTGGACCGTCGCTACAGCTACAGCGACGTCCTGGCGCAGTTGCTGCAACACAGTCATGAGCGCATGGCACAGTTGCTGAAGCAATTGCAGCAGCATCAACTGTTGGGCGATCCGAGTGAGCTGATCGAGGCGATACGCGCGTTCCGCCTGGGCCATGCCGGTAACGCCGACATGGTCGAACCGGCAGCCAGCAATGACTCGGCGCATCACGATGGCGAACTGCTGGACATCTTCCTCGAAGAAGGTTTCGACATCATCGAAAGCTCCGGCGCGGCGCTGTTGCGCTGGCAGGCTGAGCCTTCGAGCCGTCAGGAAGTGGAAACCCTGCTGCGCGACCTGCACACCCTCAAGGGCGGGGCGCGCATGGTCGAAATCGGTCCGATTGGCGACCTGGCCCATGAGCTGGAATTTCTCTACGAAGGCTTGTCGAGCGGTGAACTGAAATCTACGGGGGCGTTGTTCGAACTGCTGCAACGCAGTCATGACCGGCTGGCACAAATGCTCGACGCCACTCGCGCCGGCGAACCGCTGCCACCGGCAGACCGATTGATCGATGCGATCAAAAACTTCAGCCACCCGGCGGAACCTGAAGCTGCGCCAACGACCGCGCTGCCCGCGGCGGCAAAACCCGAGACGCCGTTGCTGCAAGCGGATGCCGGTGCAGACATGGTCAAGGTCTCGGCGGAGCTGCTCGATGACCTGGTCAACCTGGCTGGCGAAACCTCGATCTTCCGCGGCCGCATCGAACAGCAGGTCAGCGACGCCCAAGTGGCGCTGAACGAAATGGAAACCACCATCGAGCGGATGCGTGACCAGTTGCGCCGCCTCGACACCGAAACCCAGGGCCGGATTCTCAGCCGCCAGCAAGTCGACGCCGAGCGCCTGGGTTACGAAGAGTTCGATCCGCTGGAGATGGACCGTCACTCGCAGTTGCAGCAACTGTCGCGGGCACTGTTCGAATCCGCCTCTGACTTGCTCGACCTCAAGGAAACCCTCGACCGGCGCAATCAGGATGCGGAGAACCTGCTGCAACAGCAGGGGCGCATCAACACCGAGTTGCAGGAAGGCCTGATGCGCACGCGCATGGTGCCGTTCGAACGGATGCTGCCACGCTTGAAGCGCATTGTCCGTCAGGTGGCCGGCGAGCTGGGCAAGGACGTCGAGTTCATCGTCGGCAACGCCGAAGGCGAGATGGATCGCAACGTGCTCGAACGCATGGCGGCGCCCCTCGAGCACATGCTGCGCAATGCCGTGGACCATGGCCTTGAGCCTGCCGAAGTGCGGATCGCGGCGGGGAAACCGGCGCAAGGGCGAATCACCCTCGACTTGTTGCGCGAGGGCGGCGACATCATTTTCGATATCCGCGACGACGGTGCCGGCGTGCCTTTGGACGCTGTGCGGCGCAAGGCGATCAAGCGCGGCTTGCTCGATCAGGACAGCGACATCAGCGACCGTGACGTTCTGCAATTCATCCTGCAACCGGGGTTTTCCACGGCCGAGAAAATCACCCAGATCTCCGGACGGGGTGTCGGCATGGACGTGGTGCACGAAGAAGTGCGGCAACTGGGCGGCACCATGAGCATCGATTCCGTGCCGGGACAGGGCGTGCATTTCCGCATTCGGCTGCCGTTTACCGTGTCGGTCAATCGGGCGCTGATGGTGCAATGTCTTGATGATCAGTATGCGATCCCGCTGAACACCATCGACGGCATTGTCCGCGTATTGCCCAACGAGCTTGAAGGGCATTTCCGCCTCGATCCGCCCACCTACGAATATGCCGGGCAACGCTACGAGCTGTGCTATCTGGGCGAGCTGCTGAAAACCAGTGCCCGGCCAAAACTATTGGGCCAGAGCCTGCCGTTGCCGGTGCTGCTGGTGCAATGCAACGAGCGCCGCATTGCCGTGCTGGTCGACGCCATGGCCGGCACCCGCGAGATCGTGGTGAAAAGCCTTGGTCCGCAGTTCGCCGCAGTGCAGGGCGTTTCCGGCGCGACGATTCTGGGGGATGGCCGGGTCGTGCTGATTCTGGACTTGCTGGCGCCGATCCGTGCGATGCAGGCCCATGTGCCGCAGCGCCCGGCGAGCCACGAAGGCGAAGCCGAGCCGCAGCGGCCATTGCTGGTGATGGTGGTCGACGATTCCGTCACGGTACGCAAGGTCACCAGCCGCTTGCTCGAACGTCACGGCATGAACGTGCTAACCGCCAAGGACGGGGTCGACGCCATGCTGTTGCTCGAAGAGCACATGCCCGACCTGATGCTGCTGGACATCGAAATGCCGCGCATGGACGGCTTCGAAGTGGCGACCCAGGTCCGCAACGATGAGCGCTTGCAGCACCTGCCGATCATCATGATCACCTCACGCACCGGCCAGAAACACCGCGACCGGGCGATGGCCATCGGCGTCAACGACTATCTTGGCAAGCCGTACCAGGAATCGGTATTGCTTGAAAGCATTGCCCTGTGGAGCAAAACCCATGCTTGAGCGGCTGATCAGCCAGCGCACCAGCAACCTCACCGGCCTGTTGCTACCGCTGGCCGACCGTCACCTGATCTTGCCCAACGTTGCGGTGGCCGAGCTGATCGATTACCAGCCTGCGGCGTTCGACCTGGATACGCCACCTTGGTACCTGGGGCGGGTAACGTGGCGCAATCGGCAGATTCCGCTGCTGAGCTTCGAGTCGGCCTGCGGACAGAAAATCGTCATTGGCGAGCGGGCGCGAATCGTCATTCTCAATGCCCTGGGAGGCCGGCCCGAGCTGAAATTCATTGCCATGCTGGTGCAGGGGATTCCGCGTTCGTACAAGCTCGACAGTCAGCTGAGCTATGTGGATGTGCCGTTGTGTTCGCTGGAGAAAGCGGCGGTGCAGGTGGCTGATCAAGTGGCCAAGGTCCCGGATTTGTTGGCGCTGGAGGAGTTGTTGGTGAGTGCCGGGCTCGTCTGAAGGGCCCCTTCGCGAGCAAGTCCCACATTAGTCCGAGCTCCTCACAAAACCTGTGTTCACCTCGGTCCAATGTGGGAGCGGGCTTGAACGCGAACTTTAATCCACCGAAAACCTGACTGCTAAACCCTGGCCTGAGCCAACGCCTCATGATGATCCAGCGCCTGCTCCACCAACAAATGCACGCCATCAGCCATCCGGCTGAGCGCCAGGGCTACCGAGCGGCAGGAGCCTTCCACAACGTCCGCCAGATCGGCTGCAATGGCGCTGATGGACAGCAGGTCTTCGGAGGTATTGGCCAGAAGCGCTTCGGTGCCGACATCGGGAGAGACGGTGAAGAGCTGGAATTTTCGACGCTTGGCCGGTTTTTCGTGAGGGGACGGGAAGTAATGAGAGAGGGCGCGGTCGGCGGCTTCCTTGAGTTTTTCGTCTTCGAAGGAAGCTTGGGAATCGGGATCGGTTTCTGGGGGATTGGGAGTTACTTTGAAAATACTTAACCCTTCATTTGATGAGTTTCAGCTGCACCATTCGATTTCCAGGCGAAGGGTGGCAGCTGTACGCAGGCTGGAAATCCGGGGGTAAATGAAGGAAACAACCCGGCAGACCCGAAGGTCTCCCACGCACAGCCGCCATAACGGAATGCACACATTCAAGGTGCGCAAGCATACGTTATGAAAGGCGCTTTTGCGTCATCTACACCTCGGGTTTCCAGGCCCGGTCACTGAGTTGTCAGCGACACCCAAACGATAAAGATCAGCACAAAAGCGCACCAGTCAGCGGGTTCAGGGGGTGTTGTAGGTCACAACGTCAAACTGCGTAGCCTCACGCCGTTCCTGCAGACAAATGATTAAACAAAAAACATCGGTTCAGGCCGCTTGTGATGAGCAGGCTCATCCCGAATCTTGGTCGAGGCCTCGGGCCAACGCTTACCTATCAGTTCTACTAGTAGACACCTTCAGCTTAAGGGCCGAAACTCAATGCCATCAGCAAGGAGCAGCAGGAGCCCTGCCAATGCCTTCCCAAAACAAGGAAGTACTCTGCACTTATCATTATGATCCGCTGGATTGTCTAATTGGCTTGAATTCGGCCACACAGGACACTCTTCAGCGCTTTTATTGCAAAAGACGATTGGTCACGGAGATTCATGGCCTAGCTCGCTGTTCAATCTTGCAGCAGGATGATCTGTTATTGGCACAGCGGAGAAGTTTGGGCGACACACTGGAAACGGCTTTGTTGGCCACTGATCAGCAGCGTTCAGTGATGCACATAGTTGGTGGGAATTCGGCTGCAATTGCTTATTCACCTTATGGCCATCGTCACGCGGATAATAGTTTAACCAGCTTGTTGGGTTTTAATGGTGAGCGGCCCGATGCGATCACCAGACACTATTTGTTGGGTAACGGATATCGGGCGTTCAATCCGATTATGATGCGATTTAATAGTCCGGACAGTTTGAGTCCGTTTGGTAAGGGGGGGATTAATCCCTACGCCTATTGTTCGGGGGATCCTGTGAATGGCTCTGACCCAACAGGCCATATGCGTTGGTTTTTGATGTCAACCATAGACTTTGTAGACGTTTTAAGAGATGCAAAATTGGCTGATATGAGTGCCTTTTCGGCTGGGCATAAATTTTCATATCTAAAACACTCAAATAATCTGAATAATCCACTATCGAATTCGAACGCTCAACTTGCAAAATGGAGAGCTCCGGCACGTTTTTCGAATGAGCGATCAGTGAATTTATATAGCGCGCTGGATAAAGATCCATTGAACATGGATCTTATCAAGAAATTTTCTAGGATAGAGCCTATTCGCAGATCTTCCTTCTCGAATATTCTTTCGGGGAAATATTTAAATCCGAAAATTAATAATTTTTTCGAACATCGTGACAAATACAGTGGTGTATTAGATCAATTGGAAAGAGTTGCTAGCTTTGGTAATGGTAATTCAATTACCCCTAGGTTGAGTCGCGCTCATGCAAAATTTAGCGTAGCCGAAGTCCAAGCTGAGCTTGTATCGAGTGGAAATATACGTGGCGCGACGGAGGTGTCTACGGCGGCAACTTATCGATTTGCACAGAAACTAAAGAAGATACGAGAAGACGTGAATTAGTTTCGGTAACGGTAACAATTCACCACTTAGCGAGTTCCGGCATTGCTCTAGGTCGTGACATTAGGCTGGGCATTCACTCACTGTGTCTACGAACAAATATTCAAATACAGAACCCAATGGGTTGGAAAAGAATGAAAAGTCCCTAAAAAGGGACCTATCGTTCCCTTTTTAGGACTCTTTGGTTGTCCACTGTGCAAAACCTCTCCCTCAGCGAAGCCTTGTTCACGACCACTCAGCAAAAAGTGCTGGGCCTGTTGTTCGGCAAACCCGACCGAAGCTTTTACGCCAACGAGATCGTGCGCTGGGCTCAAGTGGGCAAAGGCAGCCTCATGCGCGAACTGGATCGTTTGCAACGGGCGGGGGTGCTGACGATGTCCCGACAGGGCAACCAGACTCACTATCAAGCCAATCCCGATTGCCCGATCTATACAGAGCTTATGGGTATCACCCGCAAAACCTTCGGTATCGCACAGCCTTTGCGCGACGCATTGCAGGCCTTCGCCGATCAGCTCGATTGGGCGTTTGTCTATGGGTCGATCGCCAAGGATCAGGCCAACGCATCCAGTGACATTGATCTGATGCTGATTGGTAAAGGGCTGCACTACAGTGAAGTGATGGAACGGCTCTTGCCCCTGGAAGAGCAACTGGGCCGCACCTTTAACCCGACGCTCTACACCCCCGAAGACTGGGCCGCAAAAATAAAGGCTGAAAACAGCTTCGTCGTGCGGGTAGCGCAACAGGACAAGATCAATCTGATGGGTGAGAGCCCTGTGGAGTCCAAGGATGGGCAGCAACGAGAGTCTGGAGAATCTGGTACGTAGCGGTGGGTTGAAGGTCGAGCCGCCGGAACGCACGGAATGCGAAGGCTTGATGCGTTCGGCCATCGCTTGACTGAAAGACGCAGAAACCCTTTCTCTTTCCTTCGCAAGTCGATTCGATTTGGCTTACAACGCTGCTCACGCCATTGCGCTGACTGCCCTGCGGTTGAGTGGCTATCGCTCCGACAAGCGCTACCTGGTTTTCCAGTGTCTGGTTCATACCGCCGATGCGAACAAGCTTCAGGTCCGACTTTTCGCCTTGTGTCATGAGCGGCGAAATCTGGCGGAGTACGAAGGCTATATGGATGAAGATGAGGCATTGCTGGCGCAGTTGCTGGAAAGTACTTCCCAGCTTTTGATTCGAGTGCAGGAGCAGATGACTGAGCTGTGATGTTCCATGGCGCAAGACTTTGGAGACTTTACTGACGCCATCGCGGGCAAGCCCGCTCCCACAGTGACCGTGTCGGTCACCAATTTTGTGTACGGCGCGAACCTTGTGGGAGCGGGCTTGCCCGCGATGGGTCAGTGAAGGCAACCATTAACTTGATCGTAACAATCCACCACTCTGCTTGATTGATGCCCCCACCCAACGCTCCTAATGTGACCCCCACGACAGCGAACCCGTGGAGTGGTCATGACTACAACAATATCCCCCGACTCGCGATGGACGCGGCGACGCAGCGAAAAGCAGCGGCGTCTGGAGTTGGTTAAATCCCTGGCTGATGGGGTGGTGCTGCCCACCGACAAGATCGTCGCGGCGCTCGAGGCATTGATCTTGCCGGGCGATCGCGTGGTGCTGGAGGGCAACAACCAGAAGCAGGCGGATTTTCTTTCGCGCTCCCTGGCCAAGGTCGATCCGGGCAAGCTCCACGATCTGCACATGATCATGCCCAGTGTCGGTCGTTCCGAGCACCTGGACCTGTTCGAACGTGGTATCGCCCGCAAGCTCGATTTCTCTTTCGCCGGCACCCAGAGCCTGCGCATCAGCCAGTTGCTCGAAGACGGCCTGCTGGAAATCGGCGCGATCCATACTTACATCGAACTCTATGCGCGACTGGTGGTGGACCTGATTCCCAACGTCGTGCTCTCGGCCGGCTTCATGGCCGACCGTGCCGGCAACATCTATACCGGCCCAAGTACCGAAGACACTCCGGCGCTGATCGAACCGGCGGCCTTCAGCGATGGCATCGTCATCGTCCAGGTCAACCAGTTGGTGGACGACGTCAGCGACTTGCCGCGTGTGGACATTCCTGCGTCGTGGGTCGATTTCGTGGTGGTGGCCGACAAGCCGTTTTACATCGAGCCGCTGTTCACCCGCGACCCCCGGCACATCAAGCCTGTGCACGTGTTGATGGCGATGATGGCGATCCGTGGCATCTACGAAAAACACAACGTGCAGTCGCTCAATCACGGTATCGGGTTCAACACGGCCGCTATCGAGCTGATCCTGCCGACCTACGGCGAATCCCTCGGCCTCAAAGGCAAGATCTGCCGCAACTGGACGCTCAATCCGCACCCGACGCTGATCCCGGCGATTGAAAGCGGCTGGGTTGAAAGTGTGCATTGCTTCGGCACCGAGCTGGGCATGGAAAACTACATCGCCGCCCGGCCCGATGTGTTCTTCACCGGACGTGACGGCTCGCTGCGTTCCAACCGGATGTTCAGCCAATTGGCCGGGCAGTACGCCGTGGACCTGTTCATCGGTGCCACGCTGCAGGTCGATGGCGATGGCCATTCTTCCACCGTGACCCGTGGACGGCTGGCCGGTTTCGGCGGCGCACCGAACATGGGTCACGACCCGCGGGGTCGCCGCCACGGTACGCCAGCCTGGCTGGACATGCGCCACGCCGATGCCGCCGAGCCGTTGCTCGAACGTGGCAAGAAACTGGTGGTGCAAATGGTCGAGACCTTCCAGGAGGGCGGAAAACCAACCTTCGTTGAAACCCTCGACGCCATTGAAGTGGCGAAGAAAAGCGGCATGCCACTGGCGCCGATCATGATCTACGGCGACGACGTAACCCACCTGTTGACCGAAGAAGGCATCGCCTATTTGTACAAGGCGCGCTCGCTCGAAGAACGTCAGGCCATGATTGCTGCGGTCGCTGGCGTCACTGCCATCGGCCTGCGCCACAACCCGAAAGACACCGCACGCATGCGCCGCGAAGGCTTGATCGCCTTGCCCGAAGACCTCGGCATCCGCCGCACCGACGCCACCCGCGAACTGCTCGCCGCCAAGAGCGTGGCCTATCTGGTCGAGTGGTCCGGCGGCCTTTACAACCCACCCGCCAAGTTCAGGAGCTGGTAATGCACGCACTCAACCTGCAAGCGAAAACCCTGAGCCTGGCCGAGCGGCTGGCGGACCTGGCCGTGGACGCGCTGATCGACGAAGCGGACCTGTCGCCGAAACCGGCATTGGTCGACCGTCGTGGCAATGGCGCCCACACCGATTTGCACCTGGGGCTGATGCACGCTTCGGCGCTGGCCTTGTGGCCGGCGTTCAAGGAAATGGCTGAAGCCGCTGTCGAGATCGGCGAGATCGGTTTGCCGCTGCGCGAAGCGATCGGTCTGATCGGTCGCCAAGGCGAGCAATCGATGCTCACCACCACCAACGGTGTGAACACTCATCGCGGGGCGATCTGGGCGCTGGGCTTGTTGGTCGCCGCTGCCGCGCTGGAGCCTGAATCCACCGCCGCCGGTTCCATCGCGTTGCGCGCGGCAAGGCTGGCCTTGCTCGATGACCGCTTCGCGCCACGTCCCCTCAGCCACGGCGCGCAAGTCGCGCAACGCTACGGTGCGCGCGGTGCCCGGGAAGAAGCCCAACTGGGATTTCCGGCAGTTATCCAACGGGCGCTGCCGCAACTCAAGCGCAGCCGCGCCAACGGGCATGGCGAACCGAACGCTCGGCTCGATGCGCTGCTGGCGATCATGACCGATCTGGCCGACACCTGCGTGCTGTACCGCGCCGGCGAACAGGGCCTGCGCACCATGCAAATCGGCGCCCAGGCGGTACTCGATGCCGGTGGCAGTGCCAGCCTCGCCGGACGGCGCCGGCTGCACCAGCTGGACCAACAACTTATCGCGTTGAATGCCTCGCCCGGCGGTGCTGCCGACCTGCTCGCAGCCTGCCTGTTGATCGACGGTATCGAGTCGGGCGACAGCCTGCAAAAGGGAGTTTTTTGATGGAAACCTTATCTTTCGAATTCCCCGCCGGACAGCCGCCACGCGGTCGCACGCTGGTGGGCTGTGTCGGTTCCGGCGATCTCGAAGTACTGATCGAACCGGGTCAGTCCGGCAAGTTGACCATCACCGTGCAGACCTCGGTCAACGGCAGTGAACAACGCTGGCAGCATCTGTTTGCACGGATGTTCGAGGGCCAGATGCCAGCCGCCATGGACATTGATATCCACGATTTCGGCGCAACCCCCGGTGTGGTACGCCTGCGTCTGGAACAAGGCTTCGAGGAGATCGGCCATGACTGACAGCGCCTCGTTGCTCAACAAGCACAGCTTCGTCGAACTGGGTGCCCGGCAACGGGCGAAAGCCTTGCTCGATGCCGGTACTTTCCGTGAATTGCTCGACCCGTTCCAGCGCGTCATGTCGCCCTGGCTGGCGCGTCAGGGCGTGGTGCCGCAAGCCGATGACGGCGTAGTCATCGCCAAAGGCAGCCTCGATGGCTTGCCGGTGGTGATCGCCGCCATCGAAGGCGCTTTCCAGGGTGGCAGCCTTGGCGAAGTCGGCGGGGCAAAGATTGCCGGCGCACTGGAACTGGCCGCCGAAGATAACCGCAAAGGCATCCCGACCCGTGCCGTGCTGCTGCTGGAAACCGGTGGCGTGCGGTTGCAGGAAGCCAACCTCGGCCTGGCGGCGATTGCCGATATTCATGCGGCGATAGTCGATCTTCGCCAATACCAACCGGTCGTGGGCGTGGTGGCGGGCAGCGTGGGTTGCTTTGGCGGCATGTCGATCGCTGCCGGGTTGTGCAGCTATTTGCTGGTGACGCAGGAAGCACGACTTGGCTTGAACGGTCCACAGGTGATCGAGCAAGAAGCCGGGCTGGAGGAATACGATTCGCGGGACCGTCCGTTCATCTGGAGCCTGACCGGTGGCGAGCAACGCTTCGCCAGCGGCCTGGTGGATCGTTATGTCGCTGACGATGCGGCGCAGATCCGCCAGCAAATCGGTGATTTGTTCAAATTGGGCCTGCCGACACGGCAACGCAGTCAACAAGCCGATCTGTACCTGCAACGCCTGGCGCGTCTGAATGCCGAGCCGCAAATCGAGCCCTGCGTGGTTCGCGACCTGTATCAAGGAGAGCGTTCATGAGTGCGTATTCCCTCAGAGGCTTGAACTGGTTCGAGGCCTTGAGCGCCGATGCGAAACCCGTCGACGGATTGCCGGCCTCGCTGAAAGTCGCCGATGGTTTTTTCGCCGGGCAACCGGTGCGATTTATCGCCGTGGTGGCCGACCCGGCAAACCGTTTTGTCCGCGCCCGTCATGGCGAGGTCGGATTGCTCGAAGGCTGGGGCCTGGCCAAGGCTGTGGATGAAGTGATTACGGCGGATCAGGACAAAGCGCAGAAACGTGCCTTGATCGCCATCGTCGATGTGCCGAGCCAGGCTTATGGTCGACGCGAAGAAGCGCTGGGCATTCATCAGGCGCTGGCAGCTGCAGCGGACAGTTATGCTCGTGCACGCCTCGCCGGTCATGCCGTGATCGGTTTGCTGGTGGGCAAGGCGATGTCCGGGGCGTTCCTGGCCCACGGGTATCAGGCCAATCGACTGATCGCCCTGCGTGATCCGGGGGTGATGGTGCATGCCATGGGCAAGGCGTCGGCGGCGCGGGTGACCATGCGCAGTGTCGAAGAGCTGGAAGCCCTGGCCGCCAGCGTGCCGCCGATGGCCTATGACATCGACAGCTATGCCAGCCTTGGCCTGCTGTGGGAAACCTTGGCGGTGGAACAGATCGAACAGCCGACGGCGGCGGATCTGGCGCGGGTGACTGAATGCCTGACGCAAGCGATTGACGATGTTGCGCACAAGGGCGCCGACCTCAGCGGTCGTCTCGGCGCGACCAATCGTGCCGCTTCGAGCAAGGTCCGCCAATTGCTGAGTGAGCAGTGGTGAACGCGCCCCTGGCCCACGACCTGCTCTGGGGCATGACCCCGGCGCAGTTGCCTGCGAATGCGCCTGCGTGGGCAGTCGAGTCGCTCAACTCGGGGCAACCGGTGGTGGTGCGCCGCGCGCTGTCGGCAGCGCAGCGGATTGCGGTCGGCGTGCGCGGGCGTTTGCGTGAGCAGCGTTATGCGACGTCGATGGCGATGGCTTCTATTACCCGTCGCGTAGCGCCCGAGGAACTCTGCCGTGTCGATATCGCCCGTGACTTGCCGGCACTTGAAGCCTTGGCGCAATTGCGCCCTGCGCTTGATGCGTGCGGCTGGGTCTGGGGCGTCAGCGGCAGTGCCGGCTTCGAATTGGCCAGCGGCTTTGCAGCGCTGCATCAGGGCAGTGATCTGGATCTGATTTTGCGTACGCCACAACCTCTGGCGCGTGAGCAGGCTCGGGAGTTGCTGGCGTTGCTCGATACGGCGCCATGTGTCGTGGACATGCAATTGCAGACGCCGTCGGGTGGTGTTGCCTTGCGCGAATGGGCCGGCACTTCGAATCGTGTGCTACTGAAAAACACCCGCGAAGCCTGCTTGGTGATTGACCCATGGAACCCGCAGGAGCAAGCAGCATGAGCAGCTTGCTGGTGTTCCCGGGACAAGGCGCGCAACAGCCGGGCATGCTCCAGCGGTTGCCTCGGCAAACCTTGAGCGAGGCGAGCGACATTCTTGGTGAAGATGTTTTGCTGCTGGATTCTGCGCAAGCATTGCAGTCGACAAGGGCCGTGCAGCTTTGCCTGCTGATCGCCGGTGTGGCAGCTTCACGGCAGTTGGCGATGGACCCGGATCATGTCGCGGGGCTTTCCATCGGTGCCTATCCGGCAGCGGTGGTGGCCGGAGCCCTGGCGTTCAGCGATGCGTTGCATCTGGTCAGCCTGCGCGGTGAGCTGATGCAACGGGCGTATCCACAGGGCTATGGCATGACCGCGATCATCGGTCTGGACCTGGCCACCGTGGAAGGTTTGCTGGCGCAGGTGCACAACGTCGACACGCCGGTTTACCTGGCCAACATCAACGCCGATAACCAGGTGGTAATCGCCGGCAGTGACGCTGCGATGAAGGCAGTGGCTGAGCTGGCAAGAAGTCGCGGGGCAGGGCTGGCCAAGCGTCTGGCGGTGAGCGTGCCTTCGCATTGCCCGCTGTTGGACATGCCTGCAAAAACCCTCGCCGAAGCCTTCGCCAAGGTGCAACTGCAAACCCCGAAGATCGGTTACCTGAGCGGCAGTCGCGCGCGGCCGGTGTTCAAGGTTGATGCGCTGCGCGACGACCTCGCTTTCAACATGTGCCGCGTGGTGGATTGGCGCGGCACTGTGCAAAGCGCCTACGAGCGTGGCGTGCGTCTACAGATCGAACTGCCGCCCGGTGCGGTGTTGACCGGGCTGGCGCGCCGGGTATTCGAGCAAGGCACCGTGATTGCATTCGACGGTGCACGGCTCGATACCTTGCAGGCGCTGATGCGAGAGGAGGGAAGCCGCCACCCTTAGATCCGCGAGTCAGGCTTCGAACAACAAAAACAACATCCGACGATGCACTTTGAGGACAACAACAATGATTATTTACGGTGTGGCGCTGCTCGCGATCTGTACGCTGGCAGGAGTGATCATGGGTGACATGCTCGGCGTATTGCTGGGCGTCAAATCCAACGTCGGCGGGGTCGGGATCGCGATGATCCTGCTGATCTGCGCGCGGTTGTGGATGCAAAAACGTGGCGGCATGACCAAGGACTGCGAGATGGGCGTCGGCTTCTGGGGCGCGATGTACATTCCGGTGGTGGTGGCGATGGCCGCGCAACAGAACGTGGTCACGGCATTGCATGGCGGCCCGGTGGCGGTGCTGGCGGCGATCGGTTCGGTGCTGGTCTGCGGTTGCACCATTGCCTTGATCAGCCGGACCCACAAAGGCGAACCGTTGCCCGATGAACCGGCGGATGTAACCTCGGTCGGCGCACCGGCAGGAGGTCGCTGACATGTGGGATCTCATCGAGAAAGGTCTGGAACACAACGGTCTGGTCACTGCCTTCGCCTTCGTCGGCGTGATCATGTGGGTATCGGTGATTCTCTCCAAACGCCTGACTTTCGGGCGCATTCATGGCTCGGCGATTGCCATCGTCATCGGCCTGGTGCTGGCCTGGGTCGGTGGCACCATGACCGGCGGGCAAAAAGGCCTGGCGGACCTGACGCTGTTCTCCGGCATCGGCTTGATGGGCGGCGCCATGCTGCGCGATTTCGCCATCGTTGCCACGGCGTTCGAAGTGCAGGCGACCGAAGCGAAGAAGGCCGGGTTGATCGGGGTGATCGCGCTGCTGCTCGGCACGGTGCTGCCGTTCATTGTCGGTGCGTGCATGGCCTGGGTGTTCGGCTATCGCGATGCGGTGAGCATGACCACCATTGGCGCCGGCGCGGTGACTTACATCGTCGGTCCGGTGACCGGTGCAGCCATCGGCGCGACCTCGGATGTGATGGCGCTGTCGATTGCCACGGGGTTGATCAAGGCGATTCTGGTGATGGTCGGCACGCCGGTGGCGGCGCGCTGGATGGGCCTGGATAACCCGCGTTCGGCGATGGTGTTTGGCGGGTTGGCCGGCACTGTGAGCGGGGTGACGGCGGGGCTGGCGGCGACGGATCGGCGGTTGGTGCCTTATGGGGCGTTGACGGCGACCTTTCACACTGGGCTGGGCTGCCTGCTCGGGCCTTCGTTGTTGTACTTCATTGTTCGCGGGATTGTGGGCTAACTGATCGTTCCCGCACTCTGCGTGGGAATGCAGCCCGGGACGCTCCGCGTCCCATTCGAAAGCTGGAACGCGGAGCGTCCCTTGAAGCATTCCCACGCAGAGCGTGGGAACGATCATCAAGCTCCCTCGCCACACTCAAGCCTGGCGATTGGCATACATCCGACACTCCGCCAGCAACGCCAGCAGATTCGGATCGCGCTCCTTGGCCTTGAGGAACACCACGCCGATGTGCTGCTGCAAGCGATATTGTTCCTGCAACGGAATCAGCTTCACCCGGTTCTCGTACACCGCGGCAATCCTCCCCGGCAGCAACGCATAACCCACGCCTGAGCTGACCATGCTCAGCAGCGTGAAGATGTCGTTGACCTGCATCGCCACCTTTGGCTCGAACCCCGCCTGCTCGAATACCCGCTTGCCATCCTGATGGGTGGCGAAGCCTTGGGTCAGTGTGATGAAAGTTTCGTCGCGGACCTCGGCCAGGTCGACTTCGGTCCGTTGGGCGAACTTCGAGTCGGCCGGCGTGGCCAGGAAGATGTCGTCAGAGAACAGTGGGATATGTTCCAGGTCCGGGTCGATGATGCTGTCGTCCAGTGATACCAGGATCGCGTCGACTTCCATGTTCTTGAGCTTGTACAACAGGTCGAAATTCGAGCCGAGAATCAGATCGATATTCAGCTCGCTGCGGCGGATCTTAAGGCCCATGATCAGTTGCGGCACGGTCTTCACCGTCAACGAATACAGCGAACCCAACTTGAAGCGCTCGGCGGAAAATCCGGCGGCCTCACGGGTCAGGCGCACGCTCTCGACGACGTCCTGAATCAGCTTTTGCGCGCGCTCTTCCAGCACATAGGCGCTCTCCAGCGGTGTCAGGTTGCGGCCTTCGTGTTTGAACAACGGGCAGCGCAGGGCGCTTTCCAGAGAGTGGATCGCGCGGTGAACGCTGACGTTGCTGGTCTGCAACTCGGCGGCGGCCCGGGCGAGGTTGCCGGTGCGCATGAAGGCCAGGAACACCTCGAGTTTTTTCAGGGTCAACTCTTCATCGATCAGCATGGGGCGGACTCTTTTTGGAATCGCTCGATTGTGCCTAATTACGTTCGGGCACGCAGACCTTTGTGGGAGCTGGCTTGCCAGCGATGAGGCCCTGAAGATCAACGTGAAACTTGAGATCCTATCGCCAGCAAGCCGGCTCCTACAGGGGGGTGTTATGTTCTGAAATATTGCGCTTTCAGACTGCAGGCCTGAGCCTTGTGTGTTGCGGCAATGATTGATGAGGTGGGTAAACGATGTATCACGGGGAAAGATTGAACGCCTGGACGCATTTGGTCGGGGCAGTGGCGGCAACGGTTGGTGTGGTGTGGATGCTGGTGATTGCCAGCATGGACGGCAGCCCATGGAAAATCGTCAGCGTGGCGATCTACGGCTTTACCTTGATGTCGCTCTACAGCGCATCGACCGTGTACCACAGCGTGCGCGGGCGCAAGAAAGCGATCATGCAGAAAGTCGATCACTTCTCGATCTACCTGTTGATCGCCGGCAGCTATACACCGTTCTGTCTGGTGACGCTGCGTGGACCGTGGGGCTGGACGCTGTTCGGGATTGTCTGGGGGTTGGCGCTGATCGGCATCCTGCAAGAGATCAAGCCGCGTTCCGAAGCGCGGATCCTGTCGATCGTGATTTACGCGGTGATGGGCTGGATCGTGCTGGTGGCGGTCAAGCCATTGCTGGCTGCACTGGGTAGCGCAGGGTTTGCCTGGCTGGCGTCGGGCGGCGTGTTGTACACCGTCGGGATTATCTTTTTCGCCCTCGATCACCGATTGCGACATGCCCACGGGATCTGGCATCTGTTCGTGATCGCCGGAAGTCTGCTGCACTTTGTGGCGATTTTGTTCTACGTCCTGTAACGCGCCAAGGGGGCTTGATCAGACTTCAGGGTTGCCCAGGCATCAGGTTGTCCAATTGCTCCCGGGCACGGCGACTGAAGATCTGCAGCAGTTCATCAAGCGTGTGCGGCGGCGGTTCGCTGGCGCGAGTCACGGCATACAGGGTAATCGGCAATGGCGGGGCCAGTGGGCGGAGGGTCGTGGTGCCCGGTGAGGCGCCGAGGGCGGTGAAGGGGTCGATCACCGCCAGACCGGCACCTGATTCCACCATGGCCCGAGCCAGTGAATAGGTCTGCACGGCGATGCGTATCCGCGGCGGTGGATCAACCGCTTCCAGGTAACTATCGAGCCGGGCAGCCAATGGGTCGGCGCTGGACAGGCCGATCAAGGGTGCATCGGCAAGCGCCATCAGCGGCAGCGGCGTTCCTGCCTCCGTCGCCGGCCAGTAACTTGCCGGTGCCAGCGCCACCAACACTCCCGAAGCCAGCGCCTGTGCCTTGAGCCCTGGGTGATCCGGGCGTTGCAGGGTCAGGGCGACATCCACTTCGCGCATCAACAGGTTCTGCACCAGTTCGCGACTGTGGGCGCTGGACAGTTCGCAGGCAATGTCCGGGTAGCGTCTGGTCCACTCGTGAATGGCCGGCGGTAACAATGAAAGGGCCAGCGCCGGCGTGGCGCCGATCCGCAGACTGTGACCAGGCTCGCGGCGCAGGCTCTGGGCCAGACGTCGCACGCCTTGCAGGCTTTCGCTGACCTTGTCGACCTCGCGCTCCAACTCCAATGCTTCCGGCGTCGGCTGCAGTTTGCCGCGTACGCGCAGGAACAGCGCGAAGCCCAGTTGTTGCTCGGCATGCTGCAACACTTTGCTCACCGCCGGCTGCGAAACGTGCAGCAATTGCGCGGCAGCGCTGATCGAGCCGGTTTGTCGAATTGCCTGGAAAATCTCGATGTGGCGCAGGCGCATGGCAAGTCCATAACCTTTGTTTATGGGGTTGCCATCTTTATGCATTGTTCAACGTCTGTCACCTGGCTCTAACCTTGGCATCGTCTTCTCAACGGCTTTAAGGACGGACATGGCTCAGCGTGTGTGCATCATCGGAGGCGGCGTGATCGGCCTGGCAACGGCCTATGCGCTGGTGCGCGACGGCGTCGAGGTGACAGTGATCGAAGCCCGGGATTCGCTGGGCAGTGAAACCAGCTTCGCCAATGGCGGCCAGCTCTCCTATCGCTATGTCGCGCCGCTGGCCGACGCGGGTGTGCCTTTGCAGGCCATCGGCTGGATGTTGCGCGGCGATTCACCGCTGAAGTTGCGCCCGCGCTTCGACCCGGCCCAGTGGCGTTGGATGGCGTCTTTCCTCGGCGCCTGCCGTCGCTCGGTCAACCGTGAGAACGCCGCACACTTGCTGCGCCTGGCGCTGCTCAGCCAGGACACTTTGAAGTCCTGGCGCGAGGACGATGGACTGACGGGATTTCAGTGGCGGCGCAACGGCAAACTGGTGACCTTCCGCCAGAACAGCAGCTTCGAGCATGCGTGCCGAGGTCTGGCCGACCCGCTGCAACAGCAGGTGTTGTCGCCTGCCGAATGTACGCGGCTGGAGCCGGCATTGGCCGATGCCCCCTTCGTCGGCGCGATTTACACCCCGGACGAAGAGGTCGGCGATTGCCATGGTTTCTGCCAGCAACTGGCTGCCCGGTTGCAGGCCTCCGGCCGTTGCGAGTTCCGTCTCGGGCAAACAGTGACCGGCATTCGCCACAACAACGGCAGCGTCAACGCCATCGAACTCGGCGAGCAAGTGCTGCCGGTCGAGCACCTGGTTATCGCCGCCGGCCACCGCAGCCCATTGTTGGCTCTGCCCGGGCTGCAACTGCCGTTGTATCCACTTAAGGGCTACAGCCTGACCGTGCCAATTGGCGTCGGTCATCGGGCGCCGGACGTGAGCATCACTGACTACGACCGCAAGATCGTCTACGCGCGTATCGGCGAGCAATTGCGGGTGGCGGCGATGGTCGACATCGTCGGTTTCGACCCTGCGCTCGACCCCAAGCGACTGGCGCTGATCAAGCGTCAGGCCCGTGAGACCTTTCCCGATGCCGGTGCCTACGACGCGGCTGTCGAATGGGCCGGCATGCGCCCGGCTACACCTAACGGAGTGCCGCTGCTGGGTGCGACCGCGTATCGCAACCTGTGGCTCAACCTTGGCCACGGCGCGCTGGGTTTCACCCTGGCATGCGGCAGCGGGCGCCTGCTCAGTGAACTGATTGGCGAGCGTCGGACTTCCATCGACCTGCAGGGTTTCAACCACCGCGCCGCCTGAATACTGACTTCTGAAGAGGACACTGTTATGAGCATTACCCGACTGCACAGCAACCCGCGCCTGTCCGGCGCCGTGACCTTTGGCGATCTGGTGTTTCTTTCCGGGCAGGTGCCCGGCGATGCCACGGATGCAGCCAGCCAGACCCGCGAGGTGCTGGCGAAAATCGACTCGCTGCTGGCCGAGGCGGGGAGCGGCAAGGACCATCTGCTCAGCGCGACCATTTACCTGAAGAACATCAACGAAGATTTCGCCGCGATGAACGAGGTCTGGTCGGCCTGGCTGTCACCGGGTCAAGCGCCGAGTCGCACCACCGTGCAGGCCGAACTGGCCCGACCGCAGGTGCTGGTGGAAATCACCGTCATCGCGGCACGCGTCCGATAAACCAATACCCACAACGGAGAATAACAATGCAAAAAATCACGTTGCTCACTTGTACGCTTGGCCTGTTGCTCGGCAGTCAGGTTCAGGCCAATGAAATGCCTTTGACCGGCACCCTGAGCAAGGTCGCCAGCGCGAACAGCATCACTCTGGGCTATCGCGATGCTTCGGTGCCTTTCTCTTATGTGGGTGATCATAGCGGCAAGCCGATGGGGTACTCGGTGGATCTGGCAGGCAAGATCGTCGAGCGCATCCAGCAGCAACTGGCCCTGCCGGACTTGAAGGTGAAGTACAACCTGGTGACCTCGCAAACCCGCATTCCATTGGTGCAGAACGGCACGGTTGATCTGGAGTGCGGTTCCACCGGCGTGACCGCCGAGCGGCAGAAACAAGTGGCGTTCTCCTACGGCTTCATCTACGTCAAAGGCCAGTTGCTGACGGCCAGGGACAGCGGAATCAAGAGCTTCGCCGACCTGCGCGGCAAGAACGTGGTGACGACCGCCGGCACTACCAATGAGCGCTTCTTGAAAAGCTACAACGTCGATCACAAGATCGACATGTTTGTGATCAGCGCCAAGGACCACGGCGAAGCCTTCCAGATGCTGCAATCGGGACGGGCGGCGGCCTTCTACATGGACGACGCGCTGCTCTACGGCGAACGCGCGAAGGCCCATGACCCACACAAGTGGGTGGTCGTCGGGGAAGAGCAGTCACGGGAGATCTACAGCTGCATGGTGCGTAAGGACGATCCGCAGTTCCTGGCGCTGGTCAACGGTGTGTTGGCGGATCTGTACAGTTCAGGCGAGATCAATGGCATCTATAAACGCTGGTTTGAACAGCCGATCCCGCCGAAGGGGTTGAACCTTGAATTCCCGATGACCAGCGAACTCAAGGCGATCATTGCCAAACCGGTGAGTGATCCGGTGCAATAGCTTAGAAATCACCCCACAGTTGCTGGGCTACTGCCAGCGCAACTACCGGCGCGGTTTCAGTACGCAGCACCCGTGGGCCGAGGCGGGCGGCATGGAAGCCGCCGGCCTTGGCCTGATCGACTTCGGCATCGGACAACCCACCCTCCGGGCCGATCAGGAATGCCAGGCTTGAAGGTTTGGCATGACTCACCAGCGGCTCGGCCACCGGATGCAGTACCAGCTTCAATTCAGCGTCCGTGTGCTTCAACCAATCGGCCAGTAACAGCGGTGGATGAATCACCGGTACCCTTGAACGGCCGCATTGCTCGCAAGCGCTGATCGCCACCTGGCGCCAGTGCTGCAAGCGCTTGTCGGCGCGCTCGTCCTTGAGCCGGACTTCGCAGCGATCGCTGAAAATCGGCGTGATTTCGCTGACGCCCAATTCCGTGGCTTTCTGAATCGCCCAGTCCATGCGCTCGCCCCGGGACAAGCCCTGGCCGAGGTGGATCTGCAATGGCGATTCGACCTGGCCGGTGAAGCTCTCATCGATGCTCACCACCACACGCTTCTTGCCGACTTCCGTCAGCGTGCCGCGAAACTCATGGCCCGAGCCGTCGAACAATTGCACCGCATCACCCTCGGCCATGCGCAGCACACGGCTGATGTAATGGGCCTGGGCCTCGGGCAGTTCGTGCTCGCCGATGCTCAGGGGGGCGTCGATAAAGAAGCGGGACAGTCTCATGCGGATTCTCTTTAATTTGATCGTTCCCACGCTCTGCGTGGGAATGCCTCACCGGACGCTCTGCGTCCGCTTTTGGGACGCGGAGCGTCCCGGGCTGCATTCCCACGCAGAGCGTGGGAACGAGCGTTGCCAATCAGCCCGGATCACGGAAGCCAGGGTGGAAGTTCTCCGGCACCGCCACACTGACGCTGTCGCGAGTGGCGATGTCGATGCCTTCGCTCGCCACTTCGGCCAGGAAGTCGATCTGATCCGGAGTAATCACGTACGGCGGCAGGAAATACACCACGCTGCCCAACGGCCGCAGCAAAGCCCCGCGCTCCAGCGCATGCTGGAATACTTTCAAGCCCCGGCGTTCCTGCCACGGATAGGCTTCTTTGCTCGCCTTGTCTTTGACCATCTCGATCGCCAGCACCATGCCGGTCTGGCGCACTTCCGAGACGTTCGGGTGATCGGCCAGATGCGCGGTGGAGGAGGCCATGCGCTGGGCCAGGGCCTGGTTGTTCTCGATGACGTTGTCTTCTTCGAAGATATCCAGCGTCGCCAACGCCGCCGCGCAGGCCAGTGGATTACCCGTGTAACTGTGCGAGTGCAGGAAGGCCCGCAGGGTCGGGTAATCGTCGTAAAAGGCGCTGTAGACCTCGTCGGTGGTGATGCATGCCGCCAGCGGCAGGTAGCCGCCGGTCAGGGCTTTGGACAGGCAGAGGAAATCGGGGCGGATGCCGGCCTGTTCGCAGGCGAACATGGTTCCGGTGCGGCCGAAGCCCACGGCGATTTCATCGTGGATCAGGTGCACGCCATAACGGTCGCAGGCTTCTCGCAGCAGCTTGAGGTACACCGGGTGGTACATGCGCATGCCGCCGGCACCCTGGATCAGCGGCTCGACAATCACGGCTGCGACGCTGTCATGGTTCTCGGCCAGGGTCTGCTCCATCGCGGCGAACATGTTGCGCGAATGTTCCTCCCAACTCATGCCGTCGGGACGCAGGTAGCAATCCGGGCTCGGCACCTTGATGGTGTCCAGCAGCAAGGCCTTGTAGGTTTCAGTGAACAGCGGCACGTCGCCGACCGACATCGCTGCCATGGTTTCGCCGTGGTAGCTGTTGGTCAGCGTGACAAAGCGTTTTTTGTTCGACTGACCACGGTTGAGCCAGTAGTGAAAGCTCATTTTCAGCGCGACTTCGATACAGGATGACCCGTTATCGGCGTAGAAGCACCGGGTCAGGCCTTGCGGCGTCATCTTTACCAGGCGTTCGGACAGTTCGATCACCGGCTGATGACTGAAACCGGCGAGGATCACGTGCTCCAGCTGATCCACCTGATCCTTGATCCGCTGGTTGATTCGCGGATTGGCGTGGCCGAACACGTTGACCCACCAGGAACTGACCGCATCGAGGTAGCGCTTGCCTTCGAAATCTTCCAGCCAGACGCCTTCACCGCGCTTGATCGGGATCAGCGGCAGTTGTTCGTGATCTTTCATCTGGGTGCAGGGATGCCACAACACCGCGAGGTCGCGTTGCATCCACTGATCATTCAGGCCCATTTTCTCTCTCCTCGAGGCGGTCCGCGGCAGGCGCGAACAAACAATCGCGCAAGCCTATGCAATGCACGCCACCGGGACAACCCATTGTGTCGATTGAGCTACTTTGCACAGGCCGATAGACGTTGCTGGCGGGCTTCTGAAGCCTGACGTATCCTTCTCGGCTCTTGAGTCGTCTGGCTCGCAAAACCGCTATTTTTCGTGTATTTCCGGAGTTCGCTGAATGTCTGTCGGTTGGCTGCGCGCCTGTGCGCTGGTGATGTTGGGGCTGTTCAGCGTGTCTGCGCTGGCCAAGGATAAAACCGCGATCGTGATCGGCGGCGGGGTCTCGGGCCTTACGGCGGCTTATGAGCTGCAGAACAAAGGCTGGCAGGTCACGCTGCTGGAAGCCAAATCCAGTCTGGGCGGTCGTTCCGGCATGGCCACCAGCGAATGGATCGGCAACGACAAGACTCAGCCGGTCCTGAACAAATACGTGTCGACCTTCAAACTGAGCACCACGCCGGCCCCCGAGTTCGTGCGCACGCCGGGCTACCTGATCGATGGCGAGTATGTCTCCGCCGCCGACCTGACGACCAAGCAACCGGCCACCGCTGAAGCGCTCAAGCGCTACGAGAAAACCCTGGATGACTTGGCGCGTTCGATCGACGACCCGCAAAATCCGGCGGCCAACAGTACGCTGCACGCCCTGGACCAGATCAACGTGTCCAATTGGCTCGATCGCCTGAACCTGCCAGCCACGGCCCGCCAACTGGTGAACCAGCAGATTCGTACCCGTTATGACGAGCCTTCGCGCATCTCGCTGCTTTACTTTGCTCAGCAAAGCCGCGTCTACCGTGGTGTTTCCGACCGCGACCTGCGTGCGTCGCGTCTGGTAGGCGGCAGCCCGGTGCTGGCCCAGGCCTTTGTCAAACAGCTGAAAACCATCAAGACCAGCTCCCCGGTCTCGGCGATCATCCAGGACAAGGACGGCGTGACTGTCAAAGTCGGCAGCGTCGGCTATCAGGCGGACTACGTAGTCCTGGCTGTACCGTTGCGCGCCCTGAACAAGATTCAGATGACCCCAGCGCTGGACGCCCAGCACCTGGCGGCGATCAAGGGCACCAACTACGGTTGGCGCGACCAGATCATGCTGAAGTTCAAGACCCCGGTTTGGGAATCCAAATCGCGCATGTCCGGCGAAATATACAGCAACGCCGGTCTGGGCATGTTGTGGATCGAGCCAGCGCTGAAGGGCGGTGCCAACGTGGTAATCAACCTGTCCGGCGACAATGCCCGGGTGATGCAAGCGTTTGGCGACAAGCAGATGGTCGATCAGGTACTGATTCGCCTGCACGCGTTTTATCCACAGGCGCGTGGCTCGTTCACCGGTTATGAAATCCGTCGCTACAGCACCGACCCTTCAATGGGTGGCGCCTACCTGGCCTTCGGCCCGGGCCAGATCAGCAAGTTCTGGCGCTTGTGGGAGCGTCCGATTCAGCGCGTAGCCTTCGCTGGCGAACACACTGACACCTTGTATCCGGGCACGCTGGAAGGCGCATTGCGCACCGGTCAACGTGCGGCCAGCCAGGTCGAAGATCTGGCGGCAGGCAAGTCCTTCGAACCGGCGAAAGTTGTTCCGGCCGTTGCGGCGGCGGCAGGTGCCGGCGCGGTAGCCGCGAAGAAGGGCAACTTCTTCACGAACCTGTTCGGCGGCTCGGATGACGAGAAAAAACCGGAACCGGTCAAGGCACCAGAGCCCGCGGTAGCTCCAGCGCCGGCACCTGCTCCAGCACCGGTCGCTGCTCCGGCGCCGGTCGAAGCACCCAAGCCTGCGGCGCCGGTGAAAGCTGAACCTGCGAAGAAGGCACCGGCAAAAACTCCAGCCAAGCCAGCAGCCAAGACCGAAGCTAAAAAAGCCCCGGCCAAGGCCCCGGTGAAAAAGGCCGAACCGGCGAAGAAGCCAGCGGCCAAACCTGTGGCGACCACTGAGGCCAAGACTCAGTAATCTTCAGGTGAAAAAAAGCGCGGCCCAGAGGGTCGCGCTTTTTTTTGCCCGGAGAAAATCGCAGCTAGCCATTGAATAAACCTTTTGATACAGGTGTTCTCTGGTTTGTATTCACTTGTTTTAACAATTTGGACTTTAATCTTTTCTTAATTTGGCTGCTCCAGGCTCTTGATCGCATTTCTCGATATTTCATAGCGAAATTTTCGGCTTTAATTCGATAGATAAATCGATAGTCTTGGGCCAGCACTTACAGGATCTAGGCAATGCAGCTACGTAACTCTTCTTCCCGCTACGGCTGGGTCAGCATCTTTATGCACTGGGGCGTGGCGCTGGCGGTCTTCGCGCTGTTCGCGCTCGGGCTGTGGATGGTCGGGCTCGATTACTACAGCACCTGGCGCAAAGACGCGCCGGACCTGCACAAAAGCATCGGCCTGGTGTTGCTGGGTGTGATGGTGTTGCGGGTGCTGTGGCGTTTCATCAGTCCGCCACCGCCAACCTTGTCCAGCTACAGCCGCATGACGCGTCTCGGCGCCAAGTTCGGCCATGGCTTTCTGTATCTCAGTCTGTTTGCTGTGATGATTGCCGGTTACCTGATTTCCACCGCAGACGGTGTCGGTATCCCGGTGTTTGGCTTGTTTGAAGTGCCTGCATTGGTATCCGGACTGCCGGACCAGGCAGATACCGCTGGCGTGATTCATCTCTACCTGGCGTGGGTGCTGGTAATTTTTTCCGGCCTCCATGCGTTGGCAGCATTGAAGCACCACTTTATCGACCGTGATGTGACCCTCAAGCGAATGCTGGGTCGCAAAGCCTGAAGTTCAACCTCGACTCCAAAGGAAAACAAAGCATGTTGAAAAAGACTCTGGCCGCTCTGGCAATTGGTTCGGCCCTGTTGTCCGCCGGTAACGTAATGGCCGCTGACTACGTGGTCGACAAAGAAGGCCAGCACGCCTTCGTCGACTTCAAGATCAGCCACCTGGGCTACAGCTTCATCACCGGTACGTTCAAGGACATCGACGGCAAGTTCAGCTTCGACGCTGCCAAGCCTGAAGCCAGCAAGATCGAGTTCAACGTCAACACCGCCAGCGTGTTCACCAACCACGCTGAGCGTGACAAGCACATCGCCAGCAAAGACTTCCTGAACGGCAGCAAAGCCACGTTTGTTTCGACCAGCGTCAAACCGACCGGCAAAAACGCCGCAGGCAAGGATACTGCTGACGTGGCGGGCGACCTGACCATCCTCGGCGTCACCAAGCCAATCGTGGTCAAGGCCACTTTCCTGGGTGAAGGCAAGGATCCATGGGGCGGCTACCGTGCCGGCTTCGAGGGTACTTTCAGCATCAAGCGTTCCGATTTCGGCAAGCAGAAAGACCTGGGGCCAGGCTCCGATGCAGTTGATATGTACGTGAGCTTTGAAGGCGTCAAAGCGAAGTAATCTTTTCGCCTGACAAAAAAACGCCTCGCAGATCATTGGTCGGCGGGGCGTTTTTTTTGTCCGTGAAAAGGGTGAGAGCCGTCTCGACGGGGTGTGCTTTTGCGTGCTGTCGTACTCGGAATAGGCATTATTCCTACGCTGCGTCCTACAGACCGCATTAATTCCTGCTTAATACGTGGTTCTCAGTCTTTACCTCCATGTCGAGGAGCATTCGCTCTCGTTTTGTCGGGTAAGGAAGCAACTATGCTGAGAAAATCGATTTGTGGGTTGGCGGTCGGTGCCCTCATGTCTTTTATGGGGCAAGCGACGGCCGCTGACTATGTGATCGACAAGGAAGGGCAGCATGCCTTTATTGATTTCAAGGTCAGTCATCTGGGGTACAGCTTCATCACTGGCACTTTCAGGGACCTGGACGGCACATTCAGTTTCGACGCGCAAAACATTGAAGACAGCAAGCTTGAAGTGAATGTGCGTACGGCCAGTCTGTTCAGCAATCATGCCGAGCGTGACAAGCATTTGCTCGACAAGGAATACCTCAATGCCCGTCAGTATCCGGCAGCGAAGTTTGTGTCGACCGTTATCAAGGCAACCGGAAAGAACGCCGAGGGCAAGACAACGGCTGACGTGACAGGCGATCTGACCCTGAGCGGCGTCACCAGGCCGGTCGTGGTCAAAGGTGTGTTTTTAGGCGAGGGCGCTGATCCATGGGGTGGGTACCGGGCAGGCTTCGAGGGTCGCACGACCATCAAGCGTGAAGATTTTGGCCAGACAGGCAAGCTCGCGCCGGGTTCGAGCCTCGTAGATCTGTACATCACCTTTGAAGGGATTCGGAACAAATCGTAAGCAAAAAAAAGAGCCCCGACTCTGGTGAGTCGGGGCTCTTTTTTTAGCTGGACATTGCTTGAGCAACGCTTGCTCTCGCAGTGTCCTCGGCCACAATCATTAACCCGGGTGAGCTTGTTGCTTACCTGTTACGGGTCAACAGCGCCGGCTTTTCACCGCGAGGACGGCTTGGCAGTTGATCCAGCTGCTCAGGTGTCGGGAAGCGGTCAGCCTTCGATTCCTTGTGCATGATCTTCGGCGCAGGACCGCGCGGGTTCTGTACGGCAGGTTCCGAACGCGGCTGGTCGTCACGGGCCGGACGGCGGTTGCGCGAGTCTTCGCGACGGGCCTGGCCGTCACGCGGCGCACCATTGCGTGGACCATTGCGCTTGGCAGGTGGTGTGCCGGTGCTGGCGCCATCGCTGTTGCGTGGGCCGTTCTGGCGACCTTGTGGCTTGCCGCCACGGGGTGCGCCCGAGCCAGCAGCCGTGCCTTGTGCCGGAGCCCCCGGACGACGTCCACGACCCTGAGCTGGTTTTTGCTGAGGCACGTAGTCGACGCGGTTACCGAAGTTATCGATATCGTCGTCCAGAAACTCATCCGGAGCACGGTCGGCTGCCGGGCGTGGCGGCTGGCTTGGCTGACGCTGCTCGCGAGCCGGGGTGCCTTCGCGTGGCTTTTGCTGGCGCGCTGGACGCTCGCCACGTTCACCTGACGCCGGTTTTTCCTTGCCCTTGTCCTTGCCCTTGTCTTTACGACCGCCACCACCGCCGTTCGGACCGTCGCCACGCGGGCCACGCGGATTGCGCGGGTTGCGCATGTCCGGACGCTCGCGTGCTTCAGGCTTCTCGGCTTCCACGGCGCTGGCGTCGAAGCCCATCAGGTCGCCGTCGGCGATTTTCTGCTTGGTCATGCGTTCGATGCTTTTCAGCAGTTTTTCTTCGTCCGGGGCGACCAGCGAAATCGCCTCGCCCGAGCGACCGGCACGGCCGGTTCGGCCGATGCGGTGTACGTAGTCTTCATCGACGTTCGGCAGTTCGAAGTTGACCACGTGTGGCAACTGGTCGATGTCCAGGCCGCGAGCGGCGATGTCTGTTGCAACCAGGATGCGCACGGTGCCGGCCTTGAAGTCGGCCAAGGCTTTGGTGCGGGCGTTCTGGCTCTTGTTACCGTGGATCGCGACGGCGCTCAGGCCGTGTTTGTCCAGGTACTCGGCCAGACGGTTGGCGCCGTGCTTGGTGCGCGTGAAGACCAGTACCTGTTCCCAGGCTCCGGCGGTGATCAGGTGCGCCAGCAACGAACGCTTGTGGCTGGCCGGCAGACGGAATACGCGCTGCTCGATACGCTCGACCGTGGTGTTCGGCGGCGTGACTTCGATGCGTTCCGGGTTGTGCAGCAGCTTGCCGGCGAGGTCGGTGATGTCCTTGGAGAACGTCGCCGAGAACAACAGGTTCTGGCGTTTGGCCGGCAGACGGGCAAGGACTTTCTTCACGTCATGGACAAAGCCCATGTCGAGCATGCGGTCGGCTTCGTCCAGCACGAGGATTTCCACGTGGGACAGGTCGACGCTGCCTTGGCCGGCCAGGTCGAGCAAACGGCCAGGGCAGGCGACCAGTACGTCGACGCCGCGGGACATGGCCTGAACCTGTGGGTTCATGCCGACGCCGCCGAAGATGCAGGCGCTGACGAATTTCAGGTCACGGGCGTAGATCTTGAAGCTCTCGTGCACCTGGGCCGCGAGTTCGCGGGTCGGGGTCAGGACCAGCACGCGCGGTTGGCGCGGGCCGTGACGCTGGGATTTGTCCGGGTGACCGTTGGGGAACAACCGCTCCAGGATCGGAAGGGCGAAACCGCCGGTTTTACCGGTACCTGTCTGTGCCGCAACCATCAGGTCGCGACCTTGCAACACGGCGGGAATGGCCCGCTGTTGCACCGGAGTAGGCTCGGTATAGCCCGCTGCCTCGATGGCGCGGACTAAAGCCTCGGAGAGACCGAGGGAAGCAAAGGACATGAGTAATCCTGTTCTAAGTTAGGGCTTGGCCCAATGGGAGTCTTGCCTGGCGCGAATAGCGTTTAGAGGAACGCAATCCCGTCCGGTCCTGCTTCGGTCACGAAGGTTCGTCTGGAGCGCTCGCGCGGGCTGAAAAGCTGCGCCGTAGCGGGGTCGAGATACCTTTACGATTCCGAGCGTCCGGGCGTGAGCCTGGCGGGAACGCCGGAGTATAACAGAGCAATCACTGCGCGCCGCTTTCCTGCTGCTCAACGGTTTTTGCGGTGGTGGCCGTGGCCCGTGCGGAATTCAAGGCGCTGGGCGGTGCCGCGCCATACCGGGCGCTCAATTCCGCGTAGGCGGGCTCACGCTTGAAGCGCTTGAGCTCGGCGCCAAAACGCTGCACCAAAAGGTCCATGCCGGCATTGCGACGCACCGCCAGAAACTGGCTTTGCTGGCTGATAATGGTCGGATTTTCGGTGATCTTGTCGCGGATGTTCAGTTCGTCGAGCAGATGCTGGCCGACGCGGCGGTCGGTGATCAACAGGTCGATCCGCCCGCGAACCAACTTGCCGAAATTCGCTTCATGACTGGGGGCCGGTTCGCGAGTGAACAGCGTCGACTCGCGGAAATCCGGGCTGTACAGGTAACCGGGTGAGGTGCCGATGGTCAGGCCGCGCAGCTCATCGAGGGTGCGGAAGGGGTGAGGTCGCTCGTTGGCGTAGAACATCACGAACTGCACTTGCGACAGCGGTTCGCTGGGATAGAGCAAGGTAGCATCGCGTTCATCGCTGTGGAAAATATCCAGCGCACCATCTGCCTGGCCCGTCTCGAGCATCGACAGGCAGCGCTTCCATGGCAGGAATTGCCATTCCACTTCGATGCCCAGACGCTTGAAGACAATGGCGGTGGTTTCGTAGTCCAGCCCAAGGGCCTCGCCATTTTCTTCGTAGACGTAAGGCGCCCATGGTTCGGTGACAATGCGCAGTTTCTCGCCCCGGGCGGCGAAGCTCAGGCAAGTGAAAAGCACAACGGTGAGCAACTGGGCAATGGCGGGCATGGTCTGAGGTTAGTACGCCTGCCGCCTAATGAGAAGCTCTGGCGTGCATGTTTAACGCCGTGTTGGATAGATTGGGCGCAACGTCACTATTTACTCGGCGAATTGAGCAGATGCTCGTGGATTGCAGCGCGCCGCTGCCCAAGAATCAGCTTGACCAGGCGATTGGTGAACCAATCTTCGAGCAAATGTCGACAAACCGGAGTGCCGAGTCGTTCCTGTTGGTTTTGCAGCGCCTTCTCCCACCAGACCGGCCCGCAGGCCTTGTCGAATTCGTTAGGGTGTTCATAGCAGCCATAGAGGATTTCACGAATGAACTGCCGCAAATGTGCGGGCAGTGCCAGTGTGATGACTTTGTAAATCATCCGCTGCGATCGTGGAGGTCTTGGAAGCTGAGCCGATACGCGGCGGGTATCGTCGAGAGCGGCCTGGCTGGTTGGCTGTGCGGCATGTTTGGCAACCCAGGCCTGAACCTTGGCCCTGAACAATTGCTTGCGGCTCCAGTAGTGATGAATCAGGTCGGGACACTTTTTGATGTCCAGTGTCCGATAGGCCGCCACTGAAAGGCAGAATTCCTCAAGGGTGTATGCGCCTTGTGCGAATGGAAACAGTTCGTCGATCAGCGCGATCGAGCGATCCAGCACCTGAGCATCCTGGCGGTGCAAGCCAATGACGCCGGAGTTGAGCAGCATCATCTGGTCGTCGGCCAGGCCTTTCTCCATGAGTCTGGATGACAGAGCGCTGTAGAGGACGTTTTCCTTGTTGTTGCCGTAGTGCGTGTAGTAGTCGTTACATAGCAGGGTGCCGGGTTGCACGCGCTCGAACAACTTGAGCGGCGAGCAGTGGAAGAACGTGTCGGTGTCGATCAGCAGCGCAGTTTCGGCCTCTTCGAGCACCGTACGCAACACCACATGCTTGACGCGGAAGTGATAGCCGTGTGGCTCGCTCCAGCGTTTGCGTGTCTCTGCGTCGAGGTGACGAACGCGCACCGGCAGGTGTTCGTAAGGTTGCGGGTTGTCACTGAAGACCTGGATGTCGAGCGCCACTTCCGGTGTTTCACGCAACCAGCTCAGGGCACTGGAGATACTGAACACGGCTTCCTGGTGGTAAGTCTCGGAACCGAAAACCAGATAGACGAGTTGTGGGCGTGAAGTCGAGGGCGCGGTCATCATTGAACTGCAGGTTTCCGTGGTTCTTTTGAAAGTAGAAGGCCCTCCGTAGAGGGCCTGTGTACGCGCATGGGACCTGTCAGCGAGGCAGCTTCAGGTTGTTCCACACAGCCAGGCTGGCTTCTGCCTGGTTCAGGGTATAGAAATGCAGGCCCGGTGCGCCACCTTGTAACAGGCGCTCACACATTTCGGTAATGACCTGCTCGCCGAAGCGCTGAATGCTTGGCGTGTCGTCACCGTAGGCTTCCAGTTGCTTGCGGATCCAGCGCGGGATTTCCGCCCCGCAGGCATCGGAGAAGCGCGCCAGTTTGCTGTAGTTGGTGATCGGCATGATTCCCGGGACGATCGGGATGTTCACGCCCAACGCCCGCACACGCTCGACAAAATAGAAGTAGCTGTCGGCGTTGAAGAAGTATTGGGTGATCGCACTGTTGGCGCCAGCGTTGGCCTTGCGCACGAAGTTAGCGATATCGTCCTCGAAATTGCGCGCTTGCGGATGCATTTCCGGGTAAGCCGCGACTTCGATGTGGAAATGGTCGCCGGTCTCTTCACGAATGAAATCAACCAGGTCGTTGGCGTGACGCATTTCGCCGCTGGCCATACCCATGCCGGAAGGCAGGTCACCGCGCAGGGCAACGATACGCTTGATGCCGGCCGCCTTGTACTGGCTCAGCAGGCCGCGCAGGTCGGCCTTGCTGTCGCCGACGCAAGACAGGTGCGGAGCGGCAGGTACCTTGACTTCGCTTTCCAACTGCAAAACGGTGTTCAGCGTGCGATCACGGGTCGAACCACCGGCGCCGTAGGTGCAGGAGAAAAAGTCGGGATTGTAAGTGGCCAGCTGGCGAGCAGTGGCGAGCAGCTTTTCATGCCCAGCATCGGTCTTCGTCGGGAAGAATTCGAAGCTGTAGCGACGGTCTTGGGACATGGTCATATCCTTGGAAGCGTATAAGCCTTGCAGGACGCTACGTTCTCTGTAGGAGCGAAGCTTGCTCGCGAAGCAGGCGCCACGGCGTTTCAGAAACCCCGTGGTGAAGCGTTCGCGAGCAAGCTTCGCTCCTACAGAGCGCGCGTGTTTCCTGCATGAGTCCGCTCCCCTTGAGGAAGCGGACAGCAGGAACCAATCAGTAGCGGTAAGCGTGCGGCTTGAACGGACCTTCAACGGTCACGCCGATGTAGTCGGCCTGGGTCTTGGTCAGTTGAGTCACGACGCCGCCGAAGCCACGGACCATTTCCAGGGCCACTTCTTCGTCGAGTTTCTTCGGCAGTACTTCAACGGTCAGACGCTCGGCTTTCTGGGCTGGCGACAGGTCGGCGTACTTCTGGCCGAACAGGAAAATCTGCGCCAGAACCTGGTTGGCGAACGAACCGTCCATGATGCGGCTTGGGTGACCGGTAGCGTTGCCCAGGTTAACCAGACGGCCTTCAGCCAGCAGGATCAGGTAGTCATCGTTCTGCGGGTCGAAATCGCCGGCGCCGGTACGGTGAATTTTGTGAACCTGTGGCTTCACTTCTTCCCATGCCCAGTTCTTGCGCATGAAAGCGGTGTCGATTTCATTGTCGAAGTGGCCGATGTTGCAGACGACAGCGCGCTTCTTCAGGGCTTTGAGCATGTTCGAATCGCAAACATTGACGTTGCCGGTGGTGGTCACGATCAGGTCGATCTTGCCCAACAGCGCTTTGTCGATGCTGGCTTCGGTGCCGTTGTTGATACCGTCGATGAACGGCGATACCACCTCGAAACCGTCCATGCAGGCTTGCATGGCGCAGATCGGGTCGACTTCGGAGACCTTGACGATCATGCCTTCCTGGCGCAGGGACTGAGCGGAGCCTTTGCCCACGTCACCGTAGCCGATGACCAGCGCTTGCTTGCCGGACAGCAGGTGGTCGGTGCCACGCTTGATCGCATCGTTCAGGCTGTGACGGCAGCCGTACTTGTTGTCGTTCTTGCTCTTGGTGACCGAGTCGTTGACGTTGATGGCCGGGATCTTCAGCTCGCCCTTGGCCAGCATGTCCAGCAGACGGTGCACGCCGGTGGTGGTTTCTTCGGTCACGCCGTGGACGCGATCCAGCACCTGCGGGTATTTCTTGTGCAGCAGCTCGGTCAGGTCGCCGCCGTCGTCGAGGATCATGTTGGCATCCCATGGCGCGCCATCTTTGAGGATGGTTTGCTCCAGGCACCACTCGTACTCTTCTTCAGTTTCACCCTTCCAGGCGAAGACCGGGATGCCGGCAGCGGCGATGGCGGCGGCAGCCTGGTCCTGGGTGGAGAAAATGTTGCAGGACGACCAGCGTACTTCGGCACCCAGGGCAACCAGGGTTTCGATCAGCACGGCAGTCTGGATGGTCATGTGGATGCAGCCGAGGATTTTTGCGCCTTTCAATGGCTGTTCGCCAGAGTATTTGCGACGCAGGCCCATCAGGGCTGGCATTTCGGATTCGGCGATGATGGTTTCGCGACGGCCCCAGGCAGCCAGGGACATGTCGGCGACTTTGTAATCGTTAAAATCTGCAGGCGTGATAACAGCGCTCATGAAGAGCCTCCATTCGTAATGTATGCGAATGGGCGCCGTTGTGCGTTTAGTGTCCAGCCATTGAAGGCCAGGCAACGCCCCATCCGAGCCTGACAGGTCGAACCTGCTGCAGCGCCCCTCGGACAGGTGGCGGGAAACGGTAGCAAGTGAAGATTACCGTTTTGAAACGGGGGCGATTATAGCGGGCTATGCTGATCTTCCAAAGCGTTTCTGTTGGTCAATGTCCGAACGGTAATCGACGCCATAGGCGATGCCTGATAGAGCTCCAGGTCGGGCTCTGCCATGATGATGGGCATCATTCGGCAAGACGCTCGGGAGTGAATATGAATTTCCACACACGCAAATGGGTTAAACCCGAAGACCTCAACCCCAACGGCACCTTGTTCGGGGGCAGTCTTCTGCGCTGGATCGACGAAGAGGCGGCCATTTACGCCATCGTCCAGTTGGGCAACCAGCGCGTGGTCACCAAATATATTTCAGAAATCAACTTCGTCAGTGCCTCGCGCCAGGGCGACATCATCGAGCTGGGCATCACGGCGACCGAATTCGGCCGCACCTCGATCACCCTGACCTGCGAAGTGCGCAACAAGATCACCCGCAAAAGCATTCTGACGGTCGAGAAGATGGTCTTCGTCAACCTGGGTGAGGACGGTTTGCCCGCGCCCCATGGCCGAACCGAGATCAAGTACGTCAAGGATCAGTTCAAGGATGACGCCAGCGTCGAATAACGGCGGGCCAGCAGAACGGAACCTGAACCACGCGGGTCGTAACAACATCGCACCCCTGCGGTTCAGGAGCCCCATGGACACTAAAAAAGACGGCAAGACCCCCGACCTCTCGCCAAAAGAGCAGCACGAGGTCGAAAAAAACCAGCCGCCACGTGCGGCGGTACTTCACGAAATCATCCGCACCCAGGGCGATCAGGAACTCGAACGCAGCGTGGCCGCGCTATGGTGGTCGGCGCTGGCCGCAGGCCTGACCATGGGCCTGTCGCTCATGGCCATGGGCTTGCTCAATTCACGCCTGCCAGATGGCGAAGGGTTCAAGGTGATCGCCAGTTTCGGCTACTGCGCCGGGTTCCTGGCGGTCATTCTCGCCCGTCAGCAACTGTTCACCGAAAACACCCTGACCGCCGTGCTACCGATCATGAGCAAGCCCACGCTGGGCAACTTCGGTCGATTGCTGCGGTTATGGGGGGTGGTGCTGGTGGGCAATCTCTGCGGCACCTTGCTGGTGGCGTACGTCATGCTGGAGCTGCCCATCTTCGACAGCAAAACCGATGTGGCCTTCCTCGACATCGGCCGCAAGATCATGGAAAACGACCCCAGCAAGATGTTCGCCAAAGGCATTGTTTCCGGATGGATGATCGCCACCATGGTCTGGATGATTCCGTCCATGGAGAGCGCCAAGATGTGGATCATCATCCTCATCACCTATCTCATGGCCTTGGGAGATTTCACTCACATCGTGGTGGGTTCGCTGGAGGTTTCTTACCTGGTATTTGCCGGCGAATTGCCGTGGAGTGATTTCTGGCTGGTGTTTGCCGGACCGACACTGGCGGGGAACATCGTCGGTGGCAGTTTTATCTTCGCCTTGATCAGCCATGCGCAAATTCGCAGTGAAAGCGGAGCGCCCAAGGAGCCTGCGGATCGAAAACAGACCTCGGATCCGCAGGACGTCAAGAAGTGATCAGCCGGGAACGTTGACTGTGGCGGTATGGCGTCGTTGCAGGTAGATGAAAAACAGCGCGGTCAGCACGGTCAAGCCGCTCACCAGTGCGCCGGTCCAGGGCAGGTCTGCCAGATCGGCTCCGCTGGCGACGACCAGTCCGCCAATCCAGGCACCCGCCGCATTGCCGAGATTGAACGCACTTTGGTTTAGCGTCGAGCCAAGGTTGGGCGCTTCATGGGCTTGATCGATGATCAGCAGTTGCAGGATCGGGCACAGGGCAAAGGCAAAGATTCCCCACAGCACCAGCGTGATCGCTGCCGGGACGACCGAATGGCTGGTCTGGCTGAAGGCGGCCAGTACCAGCACCACAGCCAATGCCATGCCGACCAGCGAAGGCAGCAAGCGACTGTCGGCCAAGCGTCCGCCGAGCATGCTGCCCACAGTCAGACCCACACCGAACAGCAGCAACATGATCGTCACGCCATGGGGGCTGACGCCAGTGATGTCTTGCAGGATCGGCGCGATGTAGGTGAACACGCTGAACAGGCTGGTCGAGGCCAAGACGCTCATGCCCAGGGCCAACAGCACGTTGGGCTTGCCCAGCACCTTGAACTCACTGGCAAGGTTGGCTTTGTCCATTGCGATGTTTTTCGGCAGCCACAACCATTGGGCAAGGGCGGCAATGACACCGATGACCGACACCGCCCAGAACGTCGAGCGCCATCCGGCATATTGTCCGAGTGCGGTGCCTAACGGCACGCCCAGCACGTTGGCCAGGGTCAGGCCGGTGAACATCATGGCAATCGCCTGGGCGCGCTTGTTCGGTGCGACCAGTCCGGCGGCTACAACCGAGCCGATGCCGAAGAACGCTCCGTGGCACAGCGCCGTTACCACCCGAGCGGCCATCAGCGTGGCGTAATTCGGTGCCAGGGCGCAAAGCATGTTGCCGAGGATGAACATCAGTGTCATGCCCAGCAGCGTGGCCTTGCGGGGCATGTTGGCGGTGCCGATTGCGAGGATTGGCGCACCGAACACCACGCCCAAGGCATAACCGGTGATCAGCAATCCGGCGTGGGGAATGCTCACGGCAAGGTCGCGGGCGACATCGGGCAGCAGGCCCATGATGACGAATTCGGTGGTGCCGATGCCGAATGCGGCAACAGCGAGGGCAAGCAAAGCGAGTGGCATGCGCAAGGTCTCTGTCGGTAGTCTTGACGCTCTGATCAGGCATACGCATGCCAGGGTCCGTTCTCGATGAGAGCGGCCAGGGCAGATTTTATTGGAATTAGTCTGTGCGCAACTGAGTGCGGCGTGGTCGCCTGCAGTATAAACAGCCACTGACATATCGCGAATCAATTCTCTACCTGCTCTTCGTAGGAACGAGGCTTGCCCGCGAAGAACGATAACGCGGTTTATGATTTGCACCGAGGCGACTGGTTCGCGGGCAAGCCTCGCTCCTACGGGAGCTTTCGGTGAAAACAAGAAGGAGTGGGCCGTGCTTGCAACAGCACTGGTGTTGGTGGCGGCGCTGTTGCACGCGGCGTGGAATACCCTGATCAAATTCAGCGCCGAACGGCTATTGGTCGTGGCCTGCATGGACAGCGTGGCTTTGCTGTTCGTTGTGGTGATGCTGCCGTTCGTGGCGTTGCCGCCGCTGGAGATCTGGCCGTGGATTCTGGCTTCCGCGGCATTCGAGTTGCTCTACCGTTACTTGCTCATCCAGGCGTATCGGGTTGGCGATCTCGGGTTGGTCTATCCGCTGATGCGCGGATTGTCACCCCTGGTGGTGCTGGCACTGACGCTGATATTTGCCGGGGAGGTACTGACCCACCAGCAAATCTTCGGAATCCTGCTGATCCCACTCGGCATGCTGTGCCTGCTCTGGCAGGGCGGAGGGGGGGCGCGTCTGCCGTGGTCGATGCTCCCGGTGGTGGGGTTGATCGGTCTGTGCATTGGTTGCTACACCTTCATTGACGGTCAGGCGCTGCGGCGTTGGTCACACCCCTTGGATTACCTGGTCTGGGTGACGCTGCTCAGCGCCTGGCCGTTTCCTCTGTTGGCCTGGGTAAGCAAGCGACCAGCGTTCAGGTTGTTCTGGCGTGAACAGTGGCGGCTGGGATTGGCCGTCGGGTTTTGTGTGCTGTTCAGCTACGCTCTGGTGCTGTGGGCCATGCAGTTGGGGTCGATTGCCGAGGCGGCGGCGTTGCGCGAGATCAGCGTGATACTGGTGGTGCTGTTCGGCATGCGGTACCTGAAAGAACCTTTTGGCAGGCCGCGCCTCTTAGCCTGTGGGCTGGTGCTGATCGGCATATTGGTCATGAAATTCTGACTGTTCTGAAAACGTGAAAAAGGGACTGCTTTATGACGGTTGCTCTATGGTGCATTTTGATCGCGATTTTCCTGCCTTATGTGTGTACGGCTGTGGCGAAAGTCAGCGGCGGGTACGGGTTGAGACACAATCGTGATCCACGCGGGTTTCTCGATTCTCTGGAAGGCTTGGGCAGGCGGGCGAACGCGGCGCAGTTGAACAGTTTCGAAGTGACGCCGGCATTTGCCGCGGCAGTGATCGTGGCGCACCTGGCCGGCAATGCCGAATTGGTGACGATCAACGTGCTGTCGGTGTTGTTCATCACCAGCCGTCTGCTTTACATCATTTTCTATCTGACGGATCTGGCGATGCTGCGGTCGTTGATGTGGTTTGTCGGGATGGGGTTGATCGTGAGTTTCTTTGTGGTGTCGGCTTAAATAACAAGATCAAAAGATCGCAGGCTGCGCCAGCTCGTGCATCGTCCGGGCGAAGCCTGCGATTCTTTGCTTTTAGAGCTTGTCGGCCACCTGTGGCACTTGCGGCAGCGCCGCACCTTTGGGCCAGAGCATCCAGATTTGTCCCTGTTGCTTCATGTCCCCCGCCAGTTGTCCGGCCGCCTCGCCGGTGCCCCAGAACAGGTCCGCTCGCACTTCACCGGTAATCGCGCCGCCAGTGTCTTGTGCTGCGACCGGTCGAACCAGAGCGGTACCGTCCGGTTTGGTGGTGGATAACCATAACAGGCTGCCCAACGGAATCACTTTGCGATCCACCGCAGCGCTGTAGCCAGCGGTCAACGGAACATTGAGCGAGCCGCGCGGCCCTTCATTGCTGTCCGGGTTTCGGGTGAAGAATACGTAACTGGGGTTACTGCCGAGCAGTTCGGGGATGCGCGACGGATTGGCCTTGGCCCAATCGCTGATCGCGCCCATGGTCACCTCTTCTTTTTTCAGCTCGCCTTGCTCCACCAGCCAGCGGCCGATGGGCCGATACGGATGCCCGTTCTGGTCGGCATAGGCAATGCGTAGCTGGCGGCCGTTGTCGAGCTGGATACGACCGGAACCCTGGATTTGCAGGAATTGAAGGTTCATCGGATCGGTCAGCCAGGCGACTACGGGTGCCTTGACGCCTTTGGTTTCGATGGTCGCTGCATCGTCGTAAGGCTTGAGCACTCGCCCTTCGAGGCGACCACGCAGGCGCTTGCCTTTGAGTTCAGGGTAGAGGCTGTCCAGCGCGACGATGATCATGTCATCGGGTACGCCATATACCGGCACATTGGCAACGCTGGTCTGGGTCAGGCTGCCGGGATAGACCGGTTCGTAGTAACCGGTGATCAAACCGTTGGGATTGTCATTGGCAGCGCGCAGGCCGTAGACGTCTAGGTTCTGTTTGAGAAAGCCGCGAATTTCATTCGCGGTTTGCGGTACGTTGGCCGCCGCCGCGCAGGTGCTTCCCCAAACCGGATCAGCTTTGAGCCGGGTGCAGGCGCTGCGCCAGGAACCGAAACCGGCCACCAGGTCGCTGTCGGTTACCGCAGGCAGAGCTTCCCATGTGGCACTGGAGTAAGTGGCCAGCGCATGGGTTTTCGGTTGTTGCTTGTCGCCACCGGTGCAACCTGCAAGCAGGGCCACCATCGGCAACGTCCAGGTCAGGCTGTGACGCCATGCCTTGAAACGGCTGTTCATGGAGTGATTCCTTTACCGATTGCCAGAGTGCTCCATGCGCTCATGCAACCCGTATTGATATTAGGGCTATTGGTGTTTGCCGATGACGCGGGGATACTGGCCGCCGTTTCCCGTGACCTGAAGCCACCATGACTTTTAAAAGACTTTCCATTGTATTGCTGGCCTGCCTGACGTTGTCCGCTTGTGGCGGCGTCGACCCCAATTCGCCACTTGGCCAGCGCAAGGCCATTTTCAAGCAAATGCTCAAGACCGGCGAAGACCTGGGTGGCATGTTGCGTGGCCGTATTCCCTTCGATGGGGAAAAATTCGCTGACGGCGCGGTGAAACTCGACGCGCTGTCCCACGAACCGTGGAAACACTTTCCACAGGTGCGAGAGCAAGACCATACCAGCGCCACGAACGATGTCTGGGAGAAACAGGCTCGCTTTCAGGAACTGGCTCGCACCCTTGAAGCCGCCACCGGTGAGTTGGTGATTGCCAGCAAGGTTCAGCCCTACAAGGCCAGTCTTCTGGGGCCGGCGATGCAGAGGGTCGAAGACACCTGTAGTGCGTGCCATAAAGAGTTTCGGGATCATTGAATGCTCAAAAGATCGCAGCGTAGGAGCTGCCGAAGCCTGCGATCCTTTGATCTTGAAAATTTTTATTTATCCAGCTCATCCACGGCTTCCTGCAATTCCTTGCGGGATTCAGCGAGTTTGTCTTTACGCTTGTTGATCCTCTCGGGGTCGCCTTTTTTCATGGCCTTGTCGAGGTCGGCCTGACGCTGGCTGACTTCGTGCTTGGCCTCCAGCACCTTGTTTTCCCGTTCCTTTTTCAGCGAAGCGTCGGTGCAGTTGGCGGTGACTTCGCTGAGCGCCGTTTCCAGGCCGGCCTGCTGCTCGGCATTGCCGTGGGATTTTGCCAGCTCGATCTGGTTGATGATGCCTTGCTTCTTGGCAGCGCAACCGGTCAGGCCTGGTGCGTCTTCGGCAGCGATCAATGGAGCGGCCATTACGCTGCACAGGGTCAACAGGGCCAGCGGTGGAAGAAATTTCATAAAAACTCCAGGAGAAAAGGCAGTCTTGTCGATGCGGCGATGGCTTGTTTGAGCCCATCGGTACTATTGGGTTCCCGGATCGGCTGACGTCGGCATTGGCTTGAATCCGTCAATGCCTGCCTCACTCAGGATTTCGCTCAGAGCCAGGACCTGCGGGTCGCGGAAAAATGCCCTTAACTGCGCCGCCCGCCCCGGACCAATGCCGGGTTCGGCCTGCCATTGTTCAATGTCTCGTTGTGCCAGTGCCTGCCATGAATCGCCCAAATGCGCCTGCCCTGTGGGGGGTAGGCCCAAGGCTTTCAGCCAGCGGGCGAAAGGACGTTGCCGCGCAGCGTGAAAACTGTTCAACAGACGAGCAGCGCTGCGCTCGCCGAAACCATCAATGTTAGCAAGCTCTTGTACATCGAGGGTCAACCAATCCAGAAGACTGTTCAGGCGCCCCGTGGCGAGAAGTTTTTCCCAGGTGCCGGGACCGATGTGGGGCAAGCCCAGCCCCTGTTTGCTGCTGAGCCAGGTCAGGCGGGCAAGAAACTGCTGAGTACAGCCTGGCGTTGGCTGCCAACAACTCAATGAATGGAAATCCTGCGCCCGCGGCACGTTGATTTCCGCCCGTTCGCTGCTGCGTAACACCACGCTGTCGAGCCTGGGGATGGTCAAGCCGGCAAGGCTGATGGCGACTTGATCTCCGGGGCGAATGTCCATTGCCTGCCAGCGTTGCACAGAGCTCACGCTGACTCGCTTGATCTGTCGGTCATCGAGCATCACCGGCGAAAGCTCCAGCACGGGCGTGATCCGCCCGGTCCGGCCAATGTTGAAGTTCACCTTGCGTACCTCGGCCAAAGCCTGGGCGAAAGGGTATTTCCAGGCGACGCTCCAATAGGGCGGTTTGGCCTGCCAACGCTCGGCGGAGGGGCGTTTGCCCTGGCGCAAAACGATCCCGTCGCTGGCAAACGGCAGGGGCGAGCGGTACCAGTGCTCGCGCCAGCGTCCGGCGTCGGTGAGCGAGCTGATCGGCTGGCTATAAAGGATGGTTTGCGCAAAGCCCAGGCCGGCGAGCTTGGTGATGCGATCCGCCAGGTTTTCCGGGCCTTCTGGCCATTCCCAGATAAACAGGCCAACTGCGCTCGCCTCTGCGACGCTCACTGATTTGCGGGCCATCAAACCGGCGACCATGGCGCGTGCGTTGAGGCTGCCGTTGCGTGACTGTACGTGATCGGTCAGGTGCCAATAGAGCTCGCCTTGCACCAGCAGATCCACCGACTCGGACAATTGTTGGGGAATCGCAGCGATCTGGCGTGCCGAGGCCGTCCAGTCCTGGCCTTGTGTCCCATCGCCGCGACTGATGGCTTGAGCGAGCAAGCCCTGGCGATAAATCAGGGTTACGGCCACACCGTCAACTTTGGGCTGAGCCCAGACGTCCGTACGACCGCGCAGCCAGTGGTCGACTGCCTGCGCATCGCGCAATTTCTCCAGGCCGGTATGGGCGACGGGATGCACCCGAGTGCCGCGCGCAGTGCGCAGTGGATCTGGGGTGATGCTCACGTTGAAGCACTGGCGCCATACATTCAGTCGCGCGAGTGACTGATCATAGAGTTCGTCGGCGACCAGCGATTGTCCGCCGTGATGATAGCTGTCATCCCAGGTATCGATCTGCTTTTGCAGTGCGCTGATTTCGTTCGTTGCGCGTTCGGCTGGCCAGTCGGGGCATTGGGACGCATGGACGTTAACGCAGCAGGCCAGCAAGCCGGGAAGAAACAGGCGAAGGTTGAGGAGCATCGAGAGCGTCCTTGCTCATTGGGATGCTTGAAGGCTAGGTCAGTATCGACTGGCACAAAGGGCAGGTGTTTTGCCGGGTATTTCTGTTGGCTTGCCCGCGAAAGCAGCGCAAGCGCAAGGCAATAAAAAGCCCCGCACGGCGAACCGTGCGGGGCTTTTGGTACAGCCAGGGAAGTCTTACAGGCCGGCAGCGGAACGCAAGTCGTCGGCGCGGTCGGTTTTTTCCCAGGTGAATGTGGTGAAGGTGTCTTCGCCAACAGTCTTGGTGGTCGGGGTGCGACCGAAGTGGCCGTACGCAGCGGTCTCCTGGTACATCGGGTGCAGCAAGTCGAGCATTTTGGTGATGGCGTACGGACGCAGGTCGAACACTTCGCGGACCAGTTTGACGATCTTGTCGTCGCTGATCTTGCCGGTGCCGAAGGTATTCAGCGAGATCGAAGTCGGTTGGGCAACACCGATCGCGTAGGAAACCTGGATCTCGCAGCGCTCGGCCAGGCCGGCGGCGACGATGTTCTTGGCCACGTAGCGACCGGCGTAGGCCGCCGAGCGGTCAACCTTCGATGGATCCTTGCCGGAGAACGCACCACCGCCGTGACGAGCCATGCCGCCGTAGCTGTCGACGATGATCTTGCGACCGGTCAGGCCGCAGTCGCCTACCGGACCGCCAATGATGAACTGGCCGGTCGGGTTGATGTGGAACTGGGTGTCCTTGCTCAGCAATTCGGCAGGCAGCACGTGCTTGACGATCAGCTCCATCACGCCTTCGCGCAAGTCTTTGTACGAGACTTCCGGGTTGTGCTGGGTCGACAGAACAACGGCGTCGATACCCACGACCTTGCCGTTTTCGTAGCGGCAAGTCACTTGCGACTTGGCGTCCGGACGCAGCCATGGCAGCAGGCCGGATTTGCGGGCTTCAGCCTGACGCTGCACCAGTTGGTGCGAGAAGGTGATCGGCGCCGGCATCAATACGTCGGTTTCGTTGCTGGCATAACCGAACATCAGACCCTGGTCGCCGGCGCCCTGATCTTCAGGCTTGGCACGGTCGACACCCTGGTTGATGTCGGGGGACTGCTTGCCGATGATGTTCATCACGCCGCAAGTCGCGCCATCGAAGCCAACGTCGGAGCTGGTGTAGCCAATGTCGGTGATCACATCACGAACGATTTGCTCCAGGTCTACCCACGCGGTGGTGGTGACTTCGCCGGCGATGATGGCCACGCCCGTTTTCACCAGAGTCTCGCAAGCCACGCGGGCGAGTTTGTCTTCAGCAATGATGGCGTCCAGCACCGCATCAGAAATCTGGTCGGCGATTTTGTCCGGATGCCCTTCAGACACGGACTCGGAGGTGAAAAGGGAGTATTCGCTCATCTCGATGTTTTCCTGAGTTTACCGATGGTGAGTGTCGCCAGGCGGCCGTTGAAAGTGTCGGACCTGAATCTGGAAACCATTACGTAAGCCTATGTACAGGCTTTCCCCGGGAACGAGTCCCGCAGCGGTGGCCCAACGGGCCAGATCATCCTGTTCAAACCCCAGCCAGAGATCACCGCAGGCCTCCTTGGCCCAACTCTGGTTGTGGCTACATAACTCGGTCACTAACAGGCTGCCGCCTGGTTGCAGCAGATTGGCCATGTGCTTGAGCGCATCGGCCGGTGCGGCGAAATGGTGCAGCACCATGTTCAATACAACGCAATCAGCCTTGAGGCTGACGCCGTTCAAGGCATCGGCCAGTTGCAGGCTGACGTTGGTCAGCGTTTCGCGCTCACAGACCTGGCGCGCCAGTTCAAGCATCGCCGGGCTGTTATCCACAGCGGTGACCTGAGAGAAGCGCCCCGCCAGCTCCGGTAGAAATGAACCGTCGCCCGGGCCGACTTCGATGGCTGTACTGCCTTCACTGAAACCCAGCTTGTCGAGCAGCGCCACCACGCTATCGCGGTATTGCGGCAGGCCGGCGATCAAGTCTTGCTGGGCGCGAAATTTCTCCGCGACCCGCGAGAAAAAATCCTGGCTGGCCGCGGCACGTTGCCCATGGACCTGGGCGATCCGTGCCTGCACTTCGACCGGCAAGCTCAAGTCATCCACTTCTTCGAGCAAGGCTGCGTGCAATTTGCCGCCCAGCAAGTCGCTGTGGGGCAGGGCGCGACGGTAGAAGATCGCGTTGCCTTCGCGGCGAGTTGCCACCAGGTCGGCCTGGGCCAATACCTTGAGGTGGTGACTCATGCCCGACTGGCCAATGCCGAAGATTTGCGCCAGTTCCAGCACGCCAAAAGAATCGTTGGCCAATGCACGTAAAACATTCAGCCGCAGAGGATCGCCGCCGGCCTTGCACAGGGCCGCCAGTTCATCGCAATCGTCGTGGCGAATGGAAGGCATGCGTAGATTCATAAGGCCGGCAGTCTAGTCACGCACAGGAAGCACCGCAAGGGCAATATCAAAAAGTTTTGATATTGCACGATAGATGGCACTTCTTAACGTTAGCGTCAGTCAACAAACGAATGGCGGAAAGGTTTCACCCACCGAATCCGTCGATATCGATTGGAAAAACGCCCCCAGATGACTATCTGTCATTGCCCCGAGGCGTCCGGGTGAGGGAAAATGCTCGCCTTTTTTCCGTTTCATTTTTATCACTCTCGTTTCAGAACCCGCAGGAGAACAGCGATGCCTAGCCGTCGTGAGCGTGCCAACGCCATTCGTGCCCTCAGCATGGATGCCGTGCAAAAAGCCAACAGCGGCCATCCCGGTGCCCCGATGGGTATGGCAGATATCGCCGAAGTGCTTTGGCGCGACTACCTCAAGCACAACCCAGGCAACCCATCGTTCGCTGACCGTGACCGCTTCGTGCTGTCCAACGGCCACGGCTCGATGCTGATCTATTCCTTGCTGCACCTGACCGGCTACGACCTGTCGATCGAAGACCTCAAGCAGTTCCGTCAGCTGCACAGCCGCACCCCGGGTCATCCGGAGCTGGGCTACACCCCGGGCGTTGAAACCACTACCGGTCCTCTTGGCCAAGGCCTGGCCAATGCCGTGGGTTTTGCCCTGGCAGAAAAAGTCCTGGCGGCGCAGTTCAACCGTCCTGGCCACAATATCGTCGATCACCACACCTACGTGTTCCTGGGTGATGGCTGCATGATGGAAGGCATTTCCCACGAAGTCGCCTCTCTGGCCGGCACGCTGGGCCTGGGCAAGCTGATCGCCTTCTACGATGACAACGGCATCTCCATCGACGGTGAAGTCGAAGGCTGGTTCACCGATGACACGCCGAAGCGCTTCGAGTCCTACAACTGGCAAGTGATCCGCAACGTCGACGGTCATGATCCGGAAGAAATCAAGATCGCGATCGAGACGGCCCGCAAGAGCGAGCAACCGACCCTGATCTGCTGCAAGACCACCATCGGCTTCGGTTCGCCGAACAAGCAAGGCAAGGAAGACTGCCACGGCGCCCCGTTGGGTGACGCGGAAATTGCCCTGACCCGCGCTGCGCTGAAGTGGAACCACGGTCCGTTCGAAATTCCGGCTGACATTTATGCCGAGTGGGATGCCAAGGAAGCCGGCCTCGCGGTCGAGGCTGACTGGGATCAGCGTTTCGCTGCCTACTCCGCCGCATTCCCGAGCGAAGCCAATGAACTGGTGCGTCGTCTGAGCGGCGAACTGCCGGCCGACTTCTCCGAGAAGGCCGACGCCTACATCGCCGAAGTCGCGGCCAAAGGCGAAACCATCGCCAGCCGCAAGGCCAGCCAGAACGCCCTGAACGCGTTCGGTCCGCTGCTGCCTGAGTTCCTCGGCGGTTCGGCTGACCTGGCCGGTTCGAACCTGACCCTGTGGAAAGGCTGCAAAGGCGTCACCGCCGAAGACGCCAGCGGCAACTACATGTACTACGGCGTGCGTGAATTCGGCATGACCGCGATCATGAACGGCGTTGCCTTGCACGGCGGTCTGGTGCCTTACGGCGCGACCTTCCTGATGTTCATGGAATACGCCCGCAATGCCGTGCGCATGTCGGCCTTGATGAAACAGCGCGTGATCCACGTCTACACCCACGACTCCATCGGTCTGGGCGAAGACGGCCCGACTCACCAGCCAATCGAGCAACTGGCCAGCCTGCGCTGCACGCCGAACCTCGATACCTGGCGTCCGGCCGATGCCGTTGAATCGGCAGTCAGCTGGAAGTACGCACTGGAACGCAAGGACGGTCCTTCGGCCCTGATCTTCTCGCGTCAGAACCTGCAGCACCAAACCCGCAACGCGCTGCAGATCGCCGACATCAGCCGTGGTGGTTATGTTTTGAAGGACTGCGCCGGCGAGCCTGAGCTGATCCTGATCGCCACCGGTTCGGAAGTCGGCCTGGCTGTTCAGGCTTTCGACAAGCTGACCGAGCAAGGTCGCAAGGTGCGTGTGGTGTCCATGCCGTGCACCAGCGTGTTCGATGCCCAGGATGCCGGCTACAAGCAATCGGTCCTGCCGTTGCAGGTCAGCGCCCGTATCGCCATCGAAGCCGCTCATGCGGACTACTGGTACAAGTACGTGGGCCTGGAAGGTCGCGTAATCGGCATGACCACCTACGGCGAGTCGGCGCCTGCGCCTGCCTTGTTCGAAGAGTTCGGCTTCACCCTGGAAAACATCCTGGGTCAGGCTGAAGAGCTGCTGGAAGACTGATCCAGAAGATGTGCGTCTGATCTGACGCCATCGCTGGCAAGCCAGCTCCCACAGGAATTTCCAGTGAACACAGATTTTGTGAGCACCAGAAAAACCTGTGGGAGCGGGCTTGCCCGCGATAGCGATAGTTCAGGCGATGCTTCACTATCGGATTCACCACGGTAATAGAGAACCCCATGCCTCAACCGCGTCCCTACAAAGTTGCACTCAACGGCTACGGCCGGATTGGTCGTTGCGTCTTGCGTGCGTTGTTCGAGCGAGGCGAAAAGGCCGGGTTTGAAATTGTCGCGATCAACGATCTGGCCGACATGGCCAGCATCGAATACCTGACACGCTTCGACTCCACCCACGGGCGTTTTCCCGGTGAGGTGAAGGTCGACGGCGATTGTCTGCATATCAATGGCGACTGCGTGAAGGTCCTGCGCAGTGCCACACCCGAAGGCATCGATTGGGCGTCGTTGGGCGTCGATCTGGTGCTGGAGTGCTCCGGCGCGTACCACACCCGCGAAGACGGCCAGCGTTTTCTCAACGCCGGTGCGCCACGGGTGCTGTTTTCCCAGCCGATGGCCAGCGAGGCCGATGTCGACGCCACCATCGTCTACGGCGTGAACCAGGATTGCCTGAGCGGCGATGAACTGCTGGTGTCCAACGCGTCCTGCACCACCAATTGCGGAGTGCCGCTGTTGCGCCTGCTGGATCAGGCGCTTGGTCTGGAGTACGTGTCGATCACCACGATCCACTCGGCCATGAACGATCAGCCAGTCATCGATGCCTATCACCACGAAGACCTGCGCCGCACCCGTTCGGCGTTTCAGTCGGTGATCCCGGTGTCCACTGGTCTGGCACGCGGCATCGAACGCCTGCTGCCGGAACTTGCCGGGCGAATTCAGGCCAAAGCCGTACGTGTGCCGACGGTTAACGTGTCTTGCCTCGACATTACGATGCAGACGGTAAGCGACACGGACGCCATCGAGGTCAACCGGATCCTGCGCGAGGCTGCCACCAGCGGCCCGCTCAAAGGCCTTCTGGCTTACACCGAGTTGCCCCACGCCAGTTGTGATTTCAACCATGACCCACATTCGGCGATCGTCGATGCCAGTCAGACCCGTGTTTCCGGCCCCCGGCTGGTGAACATCCTGGCCTGGTTCGACAACGAATGGGGTTTTGCCAACCGAATGCTGGACGTTGCAGAACACTATCTGCAAACAGCCGCTTCGAAAAAACTGCTCTCTAAAACAGAAACTCCAGGAATGCGACCCATGACCGTGTTGAAGATGTCCGACCTCGATCTGCAAGGTAAGCGCGTACTGATTCGCGAAGACCTCAACGTCCCAGTCAAGGACGGTGTTGTCACCAGCGATGCGCGAATCCTGGCTTCGCTGCCGACCATCAAGCTGGCTCTGGAAAAAGGCGCGGCCGTGATGGTCTGCTCGCACCTTGGCCGTCCGACCGAAGGCGAGTTCTCGGCCGAGAACAGCCTCAAGCCAGTCGCCGACTACCTGAGCAAGGCTTTGGGCCGCGAAGTGCCGCTGGTGGCTGATTACCTGGGTGGCGTCGACGTCAAGGCCGGCGACATCGTGCTGTTTGAAAACGTACGTTTCAACAAGGGCGAGAAAAAGAACGCTGACGAATTGGCCCGGCAATACGCCGCACTGTGCGACGTATTTGTCATGGACGCCTTCGGCACTGCTCACCGCGCCGAGGGTTCGACCCACGGCGTGGCCAAGTTCGCCAAAGTCGCCGCTGCCGGCCCGCTGCTGGCCGCTGAACTGGACGCACTGGGCAAGGCCCTTGGCGCCCCGGCCCAACCGATGGCGGCCATCGTTGCCGGCTCCAAGGTCTCGACCAAACTCGACGTGCTCAACAGCCTGAGCCAGATCTGCGATCAACTGATCGTCGGCGGCGGCATTGCCAACACCTTCCTGGCCGCTGCCGGTCACCCGGTTGGCAAATCGCTGTACGAGCCGGACCTGCTGGACACCGCGCGCGCCATCGCCGCCAAAGTCAGCGTTCCGTTGCCGGTAGACGTGGTGGTTGCCAAGGAATTCGCTGAAAGCGCTGCCGCTACCGTCAAGCTGATCGCTGACGTTGCTGCCGACGACATGATTCTCGACATCGGCCCGCAAACCGCGGCCAACTTCGCCGAACTGCTGAAGTCGTCGAAAACCATCCTGTGGAACGGCCCGGTCGGCGTGTTCGAATTCGACCAGTTCGGTAACGGCACCAAAGTGCTGGCCCAAGCCATCGCCGACAGCGCGGCATTCTCCATTGCAGGCGGCGGCGACACCCTGGCAGCCATCGACAAATATGGCGTTGCCGAGCAAATCTCCTACATTTCTACCGGCGGCGGCGCGTTCCTCGAATTCGTCGAAGGCAAGGTGTTGCCAGCCGTTGAAGTCCTGGAAACCCGGGCCAAGGCCTGAGGCCGCCCCGTTTGGCCAGGCAAGGGAGTGTTTTTATGGTCAGGACGTTAGCGCTGTTGATCGTCGCGGGTTCGCTGGTGGCTTGTGGGAGCACCCCCAAGGCAACTCCGGAGCCTGCGCCGTCTGCACCCCGGAGCGGCTGCTACCAGGCTGACTGGCAGGCAGAAACCAATCCGGTGCTCAACAAGCGTTCCGGGCCTGAAGGCCTGGACAAATACGAGTCACAGACCCCCGCCAAGGAACATGGTTGCCCTTGACGGGTCTGACTCTTTACTCAGGGCCGGTGGCGTGCGCTGCCGGTCGAGGAACACGGATGAAAGGTTTTATCGCCATTACGGCGCTGGCACTGCTGGCCGGGTGCGCCAACATGAACCCGTTCCAGTCGTCCGCCCCGGCGGATAACTGGACCACCTGGACCTGCGACAGCCAGGCCAAAGTGCTCTGGCGTTATACCGACGACAGTCGTACGCAAGTCGATGTCCGCCTGGGCGGCGCCGATCAGGTCTATCGCCTCAAGCAAGAGCCGGGCGCTTCGGGCTCGCTGTACAGCGACAACATGCTGGCGTTTCACATAAAAGGTGAGGAAGGCCTGGTTTACTGGGTCGCCACCAATGATTTGATTGGGCGTGGCTGTAAAGCGCAATGAAAATGCCGCCCGCTGGGCTTTTGTGGCGAGGGAGCTTGCTCCCGCTGGAGCGCGAAGCGTTCCCGATCAGATAGCCGGATTACGACTGCTTCGCAGCCGAGCGCGAGCAAGCTCGCTCGCCACAGGGTCTTTGTAGTTTTTGAGATTTTGGTAACACCGAATTGGCAGGCCGGACCAACCCCCGATCTGCAATAACTTGAATAGCCGCCGCCGCTACGGCAGGCTGGCACGATTAACGACCCTCAACCGGGAGAGACACACACAATGGCACTTATCAGCATGCGCCAGATGCTGGACCACGCAGCCGAGTTCGGCTACGGCGTTCCAGCCTTCAACGTCAACAACCTTGAGCAGATGCGCGCCATCATGGAAGCCGCTGACAAGACTGACTCCCCGGTGATCGTCCAGGCCTCGGCCGGTGCTCGCAAATACGCCGGCGCGCCGTTCCTGCGTCACCTGATCCTGGCGGCCATCGAAGAATTCCCGCACATCCCGGTGTGCATGCACCAGGACCACGGCACCAGCCCTGACGTCTGCCAGCGTTCCATTCAGCTGGGCTTCAGCTCGGTCATGATGGACGGTTCCCTGGGCGAAGACGGCAAGACCCCGACCGACTACGACTACAACGTCCGCGTTACCCAGCAAACCGTAGCCATGGCTCACGCCTGCGGCGTATCGGTAGAAGGCGAGCTGGGCTGCCTGGGCTCGCTGGAAACCGGCATGGCGGGTGAAGAAGACGGTATCGGTGCCGAAGGCGTTTTGGACCACAGCCAGATGCTGACCGACCCGGAAGAAGCCGCTGATTTCGTCAAGCGTACCCAGGTCGATGCCCTGGCCATCGCCATCGGCACCAGCCACGGCGCCTACAAGTTCACCAAGCCGCCTACCGGCGACGTATTGGCGATCGACCGCATCAAAGAGATCCACAAGCGCATTCCAAACACTCACCTGGTGATGCACGGCTCGTCTTCGGTTCCGCAAGAGTGGCTGGCGATCATCAACCAGTACGGCGGCGACATCAAAGAAACCTACGGCGTACCGGTTGAAGAGATCGTCGAAGGCATCAAGCACGGCGTACGCAAGGTCAATATCGACACCGACCTGCGTCTGGCATCCACCGGCGCCATGCGTCGCCTGATGGCCACCAACCCGAGCGAGTTCGACCCGCGTAAATTCTTCGGTGCTACCGTGACCGCAATGCGCGACGTGTGCATCGCTCGCTACGAAGCCTTCGGCACCGCGGGCAACGCTTCGAAGATCAAGCCGATCTCTCTGGAAGCGATGTACCAGCGTTACCTCAAAGGTGAGTTGAACGCCAAGGTCAACTAAGCCTTCAGCGTTCGAGTCGCAAGAAAAACCCGCATGAACATGCGGGTTTTTTTATGGCTGCAATCTTTTGCTGTTTATTGGTCGTGATCGATATCCAGCTTGCTGAAAGTCACTTTCCCGCCTTCAGTGGTGTACCCGGTGTTGTCCTGCACATAAACCCCGGCCTTGAAGTACAGCGGTTTGTCGCGCCAGCTGGCGCTGATATTGGTGTCCCACTGGTAACCTGCGCCACTGACGCCCAGCGCGCCGCCGGGGCTCAGGTGGATGAGGTAGTTGAATTCACGATCAAGCTTGATGCCGGTGGCGAGGGTGATGACGCGACTCTCGGCGTCGTCGGGGTGCATTCTGACCTTGATGACGAGGTTGCCGGTTTCGCTGCTGGTCTTGTACTGGTACTCGAGTTTGACCATTGGTCTCTGGCTCTTGTACGCGTGAATCTGCCCGATGACGATTTTGCCGGAGCTCGGCACCTGGTGCACCGTCAGGGTGGCACGCAGCAGGTTGTCGGCATCCGGGTAATACCAATTGCGCAGCGTACCGTTGCTGTAGGTTTCGCGCAGCTCGGTGCGCGGGTAGATGGCGTTTTCGGTTTTGGAGCCGGTCACGGGCGACCAGAAGAACAGGGTGCCGGTGTCGGAGTGGAAGTATTGATCCTTGAAGCCGTCTACCAGTTTGGACGTTTCAACAGTGTACGGCGGGCTGCCGACGGGAACGCTGAGGTTCCAGGTTGCGAGGTCGATCATAAAAATGCTTCCACAGATTTAGCTGCACGGGCGTGCCAGAAGCTCTAGTACGCGCCTCGGAGGGCGATCTTTATAATCGTAGGTGAGATGTTTGTTAATGGTGGACTGACAGATGGATGACGTCAAAATCCTGTCAAAACGCCATCTTTCCCGGTTTTAGCCGCCTTCACGCACGACCGTTAGTCGGCGAATTAACCCTTTAGTTAGATGATGGCGTACTGACAGCTTCTGATTTAGTTGATCCCGGTCTAGAGTGAAGGCACAGTATTTGTCCGGTTTTCACAAAAAACCGGCCTGACGTCCAGAAAATAGAGAAGCAGCATGGAATGCGTGCACCCCCCGCCAGCTGAAGGCAACTCAACACTTTTAATCGTCGACGATTACCCTGAAAACCTGATCAGCATGCGCGCGTTGTTGCAACGCCAGGACTGGCAGGTCATCACCGCTGCCTCAGGGTTCGAGGCTCTCGGCCTGCTGCTTGAGCATGATGTCGACCTGGTGCTGCTCGATGTGCAGATGCCGGGCATGGACGGGTTCGAAGTCGCGCGCCTGATGCGCGGCAGCCAACGGACACGGTTGACGCCGATCATTTTCCTGACCGCCAACGAACAGTCCCAGGACGCCGTAATCAAGGGTTATGCCAGTGGCGCCGTGGATTACCTGTTCAAACCGTTCGACCCGCAGATTCTCAAGCCCAAGGTCCAGGCGTTGCTGGAGCACCAGCGCAATCGCCGCGCCTTGCAGCGCCTGAGCCACGATCTGGAGGTCGCTCGCGCCTTCAATGCCTCGGTGCTGGACAACGCTGCCGAAGGCATTCTGGTGGTGAACGAGGACGGTCTGATCCGCTTCGCCAACCCGGCAATGTCGCGTCTGCTCAGTGCCACCGTGCAAGAGTTGCAAGGCAAGGAGTTTCTGGATTTCCTGCAAAAGCCACACATTCCTGTATGGGCCGACTCGGACTTGCTGGCCGGCTTCAAACGCGGTGAAACATTGCGCCTGCACGACGCATTGCTGCGGACCGCGCCGGGGCAGCAGGTGCCAGTGGCATTGTCCTGCGCACCCTTGCCTGCCGAGCAGCGTGCGATGGTGGTCACCGTGCTGGACATGTCTGTGGTGCGCCACCTGCACCAGCAACTGGAATACCAGGCGGTGACCGATCCGCTAACGGGATTGCTCAACCGCCGGGGTTTTTACCAGACCGTGGAAAACCTCCTGTTGCGTGGCGAGCGACCCGACAGTGCCTGGGTCCTGATGTACCTCGATCTCGACGGATTCAAACGCGTCAATGACTCCCTCGGCCACGATGCCGGTGATCGGGTGTTGCGCTGGGTATCCGAGCAGTTGAAGGCCTGCTTGCGCTCCTTTGACATTCTGGCGCGCATGGGCGGCGATGAATTCACGGCATTGCTCGATCTGGAGTTTCCCGAACAGGCGGCCAAGATCGCCGAAAAGCTGATTGAGCGCGTGTCGATCTGTCAGCAGATCGACGGTCTGGATATCGCTTTGGGCGTGAGCATCGGCATTGCCACGTTTCCCGATTGCGGTGCCAACCTGGACGGTTTGCTGCGAGCCTCGGACATCGCGATGTACGAGGCCAAGCGTGCCGGTCGTCAGCAGTATCGTTTTTACGATCATGAGATGAATGGCCGGGCGCGTTCGCGCTTGATGCTTGAAGAAAGCGTACGTGACGCTATCGAGAGTCGTGATTTCAACCTGGTCTACCAACCGCAGGTGGCCATCTGCGACGGGCGCATTCGCGGCTTTGAAGCACTCTTGCGCTGGCAGCATCCGAGTGTCGGGGACGTACCGCCGGGGCTGTTTCTGCCATTGCTGGAAGAGGCGCGGTTGATCAGCCGCCTGGGCAGCTGGATTTACCAACGCGGCGCCGAACAGCGCAAAGCCTGGGAAATCTTGTTTGCCGAAGATCTGATACTGGGTATCAGTTTGAGCAGAACGCAGTTTGCCATGCCCAACCTGGTGACTGAGTTGCGTCAGGTGTTGGAGCGGCACGGCTTGCAGCCGCGCCAGCTGGAAGTCGAAGTGACGGAAGAAGCCCTGACGCACAACCCGGAGGAAACCCGCAAACAGCTACGCTTGCTGCGTAATCTGGGGGTCAGGGTGGCGCTGGATGATTTCGGTTCTGGCCCTTGTTCGATGGCCCACTTACGTGACCTGGAACTGGACACGCTCAAGCTTGATCGCCATCTGATCGCTCGCCTGCCCGGGTCGGCGCGGGACGCGGTGCTGGTGCGCAACGTGATCGGCTTGTGCAAACAGTACGGCATGCTGGTGATCGCCGAGGGGGTTGAAACCGTTGCCCAGTTCCAATGGCTGCAAGCCAATGGCTGCGAGTATGTGCAGGGCTTTCTGGTGGCGCGTCCGATGATGGCAGAAGACACTGGCCACTTTGCGCAACCGTTCGACTGGAGCGCGTTGCTCATTTGAATTCGCTACACTGGCGACCTGTTCACGATCTGTGTTGCCGTTGCGATGACTGCTTTGAAATACCTCCAGGCGTATCCCGCTTCCTTGCAGGACCAGGTGCGCCAACTGATCGCCGACGGTCGCCTGGGCGAGTACCTGAGCAAACGTTATCCGGACACGCACGGTGTGCAGAGCGACAAGGCGCTTTACACCTACGCACTGGATCTCAAGCAGCAATACCTGCGCAACGCTCCGGCCATCGACAAGGTGTTGTTCGACAATCGGCTGGACCTGACGCATCGTGCCCTCGGACTGCACACTACGATCTCCCGGGTGCAAGGCGGCAAGCTCAAGGCGAAGAAGGAAATCCGCATCGCCTCGCTATTCAAGGAAGCGCCTTCGGAGTTTCTGAAAATGATCGTGGTTCACGAGTTGGCGCACTTCAAAGAGTCCGATCACAACAAGGCGTTCTACAAGCTGTGCGAACACATGCTACCGGGGTATCACCAGGTGGAGTTCGATGTGCGGGTGTACCTGACGTGGCGCGACATGCAATGAAAGATCTACAAAAAGGAGCAAGCGTGACGGACGTTAGCAAGACCAAGAGCAGCTTTTACCGCCGCTTGTACGTGGCGTACCTGATCGACAGCGGCCTGGCCACCAGTGTTCCGGCGCTGACCGATATCACCGGTATGCCCCGACGCACCGCGCAGGACACCATCGCAGCGCTGGCGGACCTGGATATCGTTTGCGAATTCGAGCAGGAAGAAGGCGCACGCAATCATGCCGGCCGTTACCGGATTCGCGATTGGGGCGCGATTGATCGGGGGTGGATCGAGCGAAATTTGCGGCAGATAAAAAACGTATTGGAGTATCCCTGAGATTTTCGCTGCAGTGCTGACGCTATCGCGGGCAAACCCGCTCGCACAGGTTCCGAGGCGGACTGCAAATTTGCGATGCACCGGCAATCACTGTGGGAGCTGGCTTGCCAGCGATAGGGCTCTCAGGAGCGACGCATGCCGATATGTGGAATGCCATCCTCGACATACTCCTCTCCTGCCACCACAAATCCGTACCGCCCGTAATAACCCTGCAAATGCGCCTGCGCCGAGAGATACACCGGCATATCCGGCCAGCGTTTTTGCGTCTGTTTCAATGCCTGAGCCATCAGCTCATGGCCGAGCCCGGTGCCGCGAGCCTGGGGCGCGATGATCACGCGTCCGATCACCACGTCGCCGCCCTGTAGTTCAGGATCGAGCAAGCGCAGGTACGCCACCAGTCGATCCCCGTCCCACGCCATCACATGGCAGGTATCACCTTCCAGATCCTGGCCATCGATGTCCTGATAAATGCACTTCTGTTCAACGACGAACACTTCGCTGCGCAACTGCAAAATGGCGTACAGCTGTTCTTTGCCCAGATCGCTATGGTGTTTGCAGACCCAATCGATTGTCATGTTCTGATTCCCTGAAAACGTCTCCCCCGATACTAAGCGTCCAGACGATGGATGTCTTTATGGCAGAGAAATCTGTGACAAAGACCAAAATGCCATCATTCATTTTTCGCGGGGTTGTCTTCTTTGTGTAATCTGGGATCAAGCGATGCGCAGTGGCTTGAATGAGCTACCGTTTTAGTGCCTGTTGGTGCGGGTACCGGGTCTTGGGTTTTGGCTGAAAACACGTCGGGTAGCCGCCCGCTAAGGATTTTCTAGCATGCCGCGATTGCATCGAGCCTTTGCTTTGATCGGATTGCTGTTGCTGACGCAAAGTGCGGCAGCAGAGAAGCTGCGGCTGGTGGCTGATGCGTGGCCGCCGTTTACCGACGCAACATTGGTCAACGGCGGGTTGGCCACCGACATTGTCAGCACCGCACTGGCGCGGGCTGGTTATGCCAGTGAATTCGAGCAGGTGCCTTGGGCGCGCGCATTGCTGGGCGTGAGCGAGGGCCGATACGATGTGCTGGTCAATGCCTGGTACACCGATGAGCGGACGAAACTGGGCAAGTTTTCCGGTGAGTATCTGGTCAATCGCATCCGTTTTCTCAAGCGCAAAGATGCGCCCATCGAATACAGCAATTTGCAGCAACTGCACAGCTATCCGATAGCCGTGGTGCGAGGTTATGCCTATTCACCAGCGTTCGACGAAGACCAGTCCCTGCAAAAGATCCCGGTGCACAGTTTCGCGATGGCCGTGCGAATGGTTGCCGCCGACAGGGTCAAGCTGACCCTGGAAGACGAATACGTCGCGCGGTACTACTTGGCTCGTGAGCCCGTCAAAGTGCGCAACGCCGTGGAGTTTCTGCCCAAGCCACTGAGCGAGAATGGCCTGCACATCCTGGTCAGCCTGAAGAATCCACGCAATGAACAGATCGTCGCAGGCTTCGATCGGGCGATTGCGGCGATGAAGGCGGACGGGAGTTACGAGCGATTGCTCAGGCAGCACGGGATGTAGGTGGGGCTGACGGCCTCATCGCTGGCAAGCCAGCTCCCACAGTGTTTGATGGTTTACACAGATCAGTGCCTGACTCAATTCCCTGTGGGAGCTGGCTTGCCAGCGATGAGGCCCGACTAGCCACCGCAAATCTCAGTCTTCGCTCGTATCCTTGATCAAATGCGCCGCCAACGTACGCAGCGGCCCCAGTTGCCGGCAGATCAATGCCAGTTGCGTCTGCACCAGCCGTTGGCCTTCATCGATTTCATCGGGCATCTGTTCGAGTTCATTGGCCAGCGCCTCTTCCTCGTCGCTCTGAATCGCAATGGCGGATTTGCTCGCCAGGCCCTGGGCGATTTCGTCGATGCTGGCAGCCAGTTTCACACCGGCGCCTTCGATCAGTTGTTCGCGCACATCCGCCGGTAACTGGGTTTCACGGTGCGCACCCAGACCAGACAGATAACTGAGCAAGGTGTGCGACAACACCAGAAAACGGAAACCCACATCCGCTTCCTTACGAAAATGCCCAGGCTCCATCAGCATGTTGGCCAGGGTGGTCGACAGCGCTGCGTCTGCGTTGTGCGCGTTGCGCCGGGCCAGGCGATAAGCCAGGTCGTCGCTTTTGCCGGCGGCGTATTGCTGCATGATCTGGCGCAGGTAAATGCTGTTGCAGGTCAGGGTGTTGGCCAGCACTTTGTTCAAGCGTCGACCCTGCCAGTCCGGCAGGAACAGGAACACCGCCAGCCCGGCGATCAGACTGCCCAGCAAGGTATCGAACAGTCGTGGCAGGAACAGTCCGTAGCCGTCGCCCACTTGGTTGAAGCAGAACAGGATCATCAAGGTGATCGCCGCTGTCGCCAGGGTGTAGCGGGTGGTGCGGTTGGTAAAGAACACGATCCCGGCGGCGATGGCGAAGCAGGACTGGATCAGCGGGTTCGGGAACAGGTCGAACAGCGCCCAGGCCAGGGTCAGGCCGATGGCGGTACCAATGATCCGTTGGCCGAGCTTGCGGCGGGTGGCGCCGTAGTTAGGCTGGCAAACAAACAGGGTCGTCAGGATGATCCAGTAGCCCTGGGACGGATGGATCAAATGCACCATCGCGTAGCCGATGCTCAAGGCCAGGGGCAAGCGCAGGGCATGGCGGAACAGCAGCGAAGTCGGCGTCAGCTGCGTGCGCAATCGAACCCACACATCCTTCAAGTTGCGCGGCGAGCGGTCGAGCAGGCTGCTGTCCGTGGCGTCCGCCAGCGCGTCGGGGTTACTGGCGTCGCTCAACAAACGATCGAGGGTGCCAAGGTTCGCCGCCAACGCCCGCAATGAGCGCAGCAACCCGCGCCACGCCGGGTTGCTCTGGATGCGCAAATGTTCGAGAGAGGCGTGCAGGTCGCTCAGCGCTTCGGCGAAACTGGCGTCATAGGTGAACGGCTGACGCATCTGGATCGATTCGGCCAAAGCCCGGCAGGCCTTGCCTTGCTGGCGCAGCAGGCGCTGACAGCGAAACAGCACGTCACTGTGGAAAAACGCATCGGCCAGGGCGTTGTAAGGGTAGTGCGAAGAACTGGCGCGTTCGTGGATGTCCTGGGCGAGGAAGTACAGCTTCAGGTAACGGCTGACTTTCGAGCCCGGCCGACCGTTGCCGACCCGGTGCAGGATGATTTCCTTGGCGGCGTTGAGTGCGGCGACCACGCGACCGTTCTGTTGCGCCAGTTCCAGGCGACGGGCTTCCACGTCCATCTGCCGGATCGGCTCGAACAGCGAGGATTTCAGCTTCAGGTAGAAGCCCAGTTCGCGGAACAACCGTGCCAGGCTCTGCTGTACTGGCTGGTTGGAAAACAACGCCTGCCACAACACCGACAGCACGCCGTACCAGGCCGCACCGGCCACCAACAGCAGTGGCTCGTGCCAGAAATCGGTGACCGCGCCACCGCGCTGATCCACGCCGATCATGGTGTAAACCGACAGGATCAGCGTCGCCGAGGCAATCGCGCCATAGCGTTCGCCCAGCGCGCCGAGCATGGTCAGGCAGAACGCGGCGAGCGCAAAGGCGATGATGAAGAGGTAGGGGTAGGGGAAGAGCAGTTCGACGGACAGCGCGGCAACGGCGAAACATACCAGCGTCACCGCCAAGGCGTTGAGACGGCCCTGCCAACTGTCATCGGTTTCAGCCAGGGCGCTGGCGATAATCCCGAGGAACAACGGGATCAGCAGCCCCATTTCATCCTGATACCAACACAGCGCCATGGTACCGGTCAGGGCGATGAACACCCGCACGCTGTAACTGAATTTATCCAGCGCCCAAAGGCGACGCAGAGACTGACGGAATGAAGTCGATGACATGAAGTGCGAAGGCCTTCCGAGGCAATGACGCTAAATTGAGCCACTAATGACGCCGACGCAATGGCGCCGATCACATTGGGCAGCAAAATTTGTTCCTTTGAGATCCTCCGCCGAGCGCATTCTTTAAAGTCAACAAGGAACCCTGTGGGAGCTGGCTTGCCAGCGATAGCGGACTGACAGTCAATAAAGATGTCGGATGTACTGGCCTCATCGCTGGCAAGCCAGCTCCCACAGGGATGGTGCTTCACATTTGAAAGACGGTCGTCAGGCGTACTGTGCGGCCGCGTAGCCGGAAGCCCACGCCCACTGGAAGTTGAAGCCGCCCAGATGCCCGGTCACGTCCAGCACTTCGCCAATGAAATACAGGCCCGGGCTTTTCAGCGATTCCATGGTCTTGGACGACACTTCGTTGGTATTCACGCCACCGAGCGTCACTTCGGCGGTGCGATAGCCTTCGGTGCCGGCAGGTACGACTTTCCAGCTCGCCAGTTTTTCGGCGATGGCGGCGATTTCTGCGTGGGTGTACTGCTTCATCGGTTTGGAGACGAACCAGTTGTCCGCCAACAGGTTGGCCATCTTCTTGGTGAAGATTTCCCCGAGCAGGGTTTTCAGCTCGCTGTTGGGACGTTCGGCCTGTTGCTGTTGCAACCAGTGCGCTGCGTCATGGTCGGGCATCAGGTTGATCTCGACCGTATCGCCGGATTCCCAGAACGAAGAAATCTGCAAAATCGCCGGACCACTGAGGCCGCGGTGAGTGAACAGAATGTTCTCGCGAAAGCTTTGGTCGTTGCAGCTCACCAGGCAATCCACCGAGGTACCGGACAGTTCGCTGCACAATTCCTTGAGTTGATCGGTGATGGTGAACGGGACCAGGCCGGCGCGGGTGGGCAGCAGTTCGTGGCCGAATTGCCTGGCCACCTGGTAGCCGAAACCGGTGGCGCCCAGGGTTGGGATCGACAGGCCGCCCGTGGCGATCACCAGCGATTCGCAGGTCACCTGACCGAGGGTGGTGTCGAGCAAATAGCCCTTCTCGAGTTTCTCGATGCTCTGGATCGACGTGTCCAGGTGCAGGCTGACACCAACCTGATCGCACTCGTCGAGCAGCATCTGCAGGATGTCGCTGGACTTGTTGTCGCAGAACAACTGACCGAGTTTTTTCTCGTGATACGGCACGCCGTGCTTGGCAACCATGCCGATGAAATCCCATTGGGTATAGCGGGCGAGCGCCGATTTGCAGAAATGCGCGTTCTGCGACAGGAAATTGCTCGGCTCGGTGTACATGTTGGTGAAATTGCAGCGGCCACCGCCCGACATCAGGATTTTCTTGCCGGCCTTGTTGGCATGGTCAAGCAACAACACCTTGCGCCCGCGCCCGGCGGCGGTCAGCGCACACATCAACCCTGCGGCGCCAGCGCCAATGATCACGACTTCGGTAGAGCGCAAAACGGTGTCCTCAACTGTTCTCGAGCATTCCCACGCTCTGCGTGGGAATGCCGCCATGGACGCTCTGCGTCCGCCGTCATGTGACGCGCAGCGTCACGGGATGCATTCCCACGCGGAGCGTGGGAATGATCAGGGTCACAGGATACGCACGCGCAGCGAGCGGCCTTTGATCTTGCCGTCGTTCAAGCGCTGCAAGGCCTGCTTGGCGATCCCGCGTTCCACGGCCACGTAAGCCTGGAAGTCAAAAATCGCGATCTTGCCGACCTGCGCGCCCGGGATGCCGGCATCACCGGTCAGTGCGCCGAGAATGTCGCCTGGCCGAACCTTGTCTTTGCGGCCAGCACCGATGCACAGGGTGCTCATCTGCGGCAGCAACGGACCGCCGCCCTGATTGGTCAGGTTGTCCACCTGATCCCAGGTCAGCGGCGATTTCTGCAACTGTTCGATCGCCTGCGCACGCTGGGCTTCGGACGGCGCCACCAGGCTGATCGCGATGCCTTTCTCACCGGCACGACCGGTACGGCCGACGCGGTGGATGTGGATTTCCGAATCGCGGGCCAGCTCGACGTTGATCACCATGTCCAGGGAATCGATATCAAGGCCGCGGGCCGCGACATCGGTGGCCACCAGTACCGAGGTGCTGCGGTTGGCGAACATGGCCAGCACCTGATCGCGGTCACGCTGTTCCAGGTCGCCGTGCAGGCCGACCGCGGAAATGCCTTTGGCAGTCAGGTGGTCGACGGTTTCCTGCACCTGCTGTTTGGTGAAGCAGAAAGCGACGCAGGACGCCGGGCGGAAGTGGCCGAGGACCTTGGTCACGGCGCTCATGCGCTCTTCCGGAGAGATTTCGTAGAAGCGCTGCTCGATCTGCGTGTCGTCGTGGAACGCCTCGGCTTTCACTTGCTGCGGGTTGCGCATGAACTTCGAGGCCAGCTGCTTGATGCCCACCGGGTACGTGGCGGAGAACAGCAGGGTCTGGCGGCGCTCCGGGGCCTGCATGATGATTTCTTCGATGGAGTCGTAGAAACCCATGTCGAGCATGCGGTCGGCTTCGTCGAGAATCAGCGTGTTCAGGCCGTGCAGGACCAGCGAACCCTTGCGCAGGTGCTGCTGGATGCGCCCCGGCGTGCCGACGATGATGTGCGCGCCGTGTTCCAGCGAAGCGATCTGCGGGCCGAGGGATACGCCGCCGCACAAGGTCAGGACCTTGATGTTGTCTTCGGCACGGGCCAGGCGACGGATTTCCTTGGCGACCTGGTCGGCCAGCTCGCGGGTCGGGCACAGGATCAGTGCCTGGCAGCCGAAGTAGCGCGGATTGATCGGGTTCAGCAGGCCGATACCAAAGGCTGCGGTTTTGCCGCTGCCGGTCTTGGCCTGGGCGATCAGGTCCATTCCCTTGAGGATCACCGGCAAGCTTTGCGCCTGGATCGGCGTCATCTGGGCATAACCGAGGGAGTCGAGGTTAGCCAGCATGGCGGCGGACAGCGGCAAAGTATTAAATTCGGTGGCGATGGTGGTCACGGGACTGGCCTGCAAAACAAAATGTCGCGCAGTGTACCAGTCCGATGGCCTTTAGCCCTAAGGCTCGATGTGTTCTTCCGGACGTTTGACTCGCCGTCCGTCTTCTCTCGAGAGTTGGGAGAAGATCGTAGCCGCCAGCATGGCCATGATTCCCACCGTCACGAATGTGAGCTGGAACGCGCCCAGAACCGTGTCCACGCCATCTTTTCCGATTTGCGCGCTAAACCCGCCGAGCAACGCACCGGCACAGGCCACGCCCAGGCTCAGGGACAATTGCGCGACCACCGATAGCAGACTGTTGCCGCTGCTGGCGCTGGCGTCGTCGAGGTCGATCAACGTCACGGTGTTCATCGCCGTGAACTGCAAAGAGTTGATCGCGCCAAGGATCGCCAGCAGGCACAGCAGCAGCCAATACGGCGTCTGTTCGCTGACCAGGCCCATGCTCGCCAACATGATGCCCAGTGCCAGGGTGTTGCCGGTCAGCACGATGCGGTAGCCCAGACGTTCAATCAGCGGCCGCGCCACCCACTTGGCGATCATTGCCGCCGCTGCCAGCGGCAGCATGCTCATCCCGGCCTGGGACGGCGAATACCCCAACGCCACTTGCAGCAGCAAAGGCACCAGGAACGGCAGCGCGCCACTACCCAGGCGAGCGAACAGGTTGCCGAGGATACCGACGGCGAAGGTCCGGGTCTTGAACAGCGATGGCGCAAACAGTGGATTCTCGATATGCCCGGCGCGCAGCCAATACGCCGCCAGGCACGCCATGCCGGCGAACAACAGCAACATCACCCGCAGGTGCGGCAGGTGCAGTTCGCCCAGGCCTTCCATGGCGATGGTGATCAGGATCATCGCCGCACCGAACAGCAAGAACCCCAGGCTATCGAAGCGCGTACGCTCGGAGCCGCGCAGGTCAGGGATGAATTTCCACACGGCGTAGCAACCAACCAAGCCCACCGGCAGGTTGATCAGGAAGATCCAGTGCCAGGTCAAAAACTGCACCATCCAGCCGCCCATGGTCGGGCCGATCAGCGGGCCGAGCAGGCCGGGAATGGTGATGAAGCCCATGATCCGCACCAGTTCCGAACGCGGGTAAGCGCGCAGCACCACCAGCCGCCCGACCGGCAGCATCAGAGCGCCGCCCAGGCCCTGGATGATCCGGGCGCCGATCAACTGGGTCAGGCTGGTCGACAATGCGCAGAGCAGCGAGCCGAGGCTGAACAGCAGAATCGCGCTGAAGAAGATTTTCCGGGTGCCGAAGCGGTCGGCGATCCAGCCCGAGGCGGGGATGAGCAATGCGACGGTGAGCATGTAGGCAATGATCACGCCTTGCATGCGCAGCGGATCTTCCGCCAGGTCCCGGGCCATGGCTGGCAGGGCGGTGTTGAGGATCGTCCCGTCGAGGGACTGCATGAAAAACGCGATGGCGACGACCCAAGGCACCCAGCGGGCGGTGACAGGATCGAGAGGCGGGCGGTTGGGCATGGGACCTCTGGTTGTCGGTAATGATCGTTCCCACGCTCCGCGTGGGAATGCCTCTTGTGACGCTCTGCGTAACGCTTTGGGACGCGGAGCGTCCCGGGCTGCATTCCCACGCAGAGCGTGGGAACGAGCAGGTTCAGAGGGTCAAGGTCAACCGGCTGACAAGCGCCCCCGGCAACAACGCCGAGGCCGTCGCGCGCTGGCTGTAGGTACTGGCCGACAACAGCAACTCGCGCTCCCGGGTCAGCGTTTCCAGCTGCGAACCGAGCAGGCTGAAAGCGCTGTCATCGAAACGCATGGTGCTGACCGGCGCCTGTATCTCGCCGTTCTCCACCCAGAAGGTCGCGAAGCGGGTCATGCCGGTCAGGCGTGCCGCCGGTTGATCCGAGAAGTTCAGATACCACAGGTTGCTGATGTACAAACCGGTACCGAGCTGCTTGAGTACGTCTGCTTCGGGTAAATCACCGGCCTTCAAATCCAACGCACTCGGCGATTCGCCGCCGCTGGCGCCGTTGGCGGTCAAGCCGTATTCGGCGGCGCTGCGTGAACCGACCAGTTGTGCGCCGGCCTGGCCCTCGACGATCAATTTGAGATCGCTGCGCGGATAACCTTCATCCGAGAACGCCGGGCTCAGCGAACCGCTGACCTTTTCCTCCAGCGAGACCAGCGGGCTGAAGTGTTGATCGCCGCCATAGAGCTTCTGCAATGGGCTGCTTTTGCTGGCAATCGACTGCGCGGAAAAACCGCCCCAGCACAGCATGCCCATGATTTCTTCCAGCGCGGCGGGGGCGAGATAAGCGCGGTACTGACCGGGCGCCAATGTGCGCAGCGGTCGCCCGAGAAACTCAAGTTGTTCGCGAGCCAGCTGAAAACGCTTGGCAAAACCTTCGCTGCTCCAGTGATGCCCGGCATAGCTGGCCTTCACTGCCTGGCCGTTTTCATGGAACAGGCTGAAATCGAAGTTGAAGCTGTTGGCCTGATGCCAGCCGAACGCGCCAGCGGAACTGGCAAAGCCTCGGCTGATCGGCCCGGCGGCATAGAAACCGACCAGATCCAGGCCTTCAGCGGCTTGGGTGATTTCGGCGACCACCTGCTCGGTGTCCGGCAACGGTTGTTCCTGCACGTTCTTGCTTTGCCAGCCGTTGTAGTTGAGCAGCAGGTACGGATCCTTGGGCAGCAGCGGTAAGGTTTCACGCAGCTGTTGCAGGCCTTCGGTCAGACGCTGAAGGTCGACTGCCGGATCGTCCGCCAGGGTGATTTGCAGGTCGGCGTGACGGCCATCGTTGATCAGCTTCAAACCGATGCTCGCCTGCTGCACTTGCCCGGCCTGCCGCACCTTGGCGTGGTTGAAACGCACAAAGGCCGATGACTCGGCGGCGTAGCTGAGGGTGAACTGTTCCGGTTCGCGCAGGGCTGCGCGCAATCCGGCGACCAGGGCCTTGAATGATTCGACCTGAGATTTCGCAGTGCTCATCAGGCGTCCCCCCCAAATACATCAACGTTGCTGAATACGCAGGCCGGCGAAGCGTGACCGACGCGGATCACCTGATTCGGTTCACCCTTGCCGCAATTCGGCGTGCCGAGGACCTTGACAGTGTTGGCATCGCCGACGGCGCTGAGGCTCTTCCAGAACTGCGCGGAGATCGCCCGGTAATTGGGATTCTTCACCACGCCTTTGAGTTCGCCGTTTTCAATCAATTGGCCCCATTCGCAGCCGAACTGGAATTTGTTGCGCGCATCGTCGATGGACCATGAGCGGTTGGTGCTCATCAGAATGCCGTGCTCGATGCCGCCGATCAGTTGCTCCAGCGGCTGATCGCCCGGTTCGATGTTGAGGTTGGCCATGCGATCGATCGGCGGACGGTTCCAGCCGCAGGCGCGGCTGTTGGCGACGCCGTCCATGCCGGCGCGAAATTGCGACAGCGCGCCGCCCAATGGGCGCAGCAACCGGCCTTCGCGGATCAGGAATTGTTTGCTGGCCGGCGTGCCGTCGTCGTCATGGCCGTAGCTGGCGAGCTGCTCGGGGATGTCCGGGTCGAAGGTCACGTTGAGTAACTTCGAGCCGTACTGCAGGTGACCGAAGTCTTCAGCCTTGACGAAACTGGTGCCGGCGTAATTGCGTTCGTCGCCGAGAATACGGTCCAGTTCCAGCGGGTGGCCGATGGATTCGTGGATCTGCAACATCATCTGGTCGGGCATCAGCAGCAGGTCGCGCGGACCTTGCGGTGTGTTCGGCGCCAGCAGCAACTGCAAGGCTTGATCGGCAACTTTTACCCCCGCGCCAATCAGTCCGCAGCGGCTGATGACATCAAAGCCGCCCTGTTGGCCGAAGTTTTCCCGGCCGAGCGTTCGGGTCTGGCTGTCGTTGCCGTCGTAGGCGGTGACATCAAGACCGGGGTAGACGAAGCGCTGGGCCTGACGCAGTTCGGCGCCGGCACTGTTGAGGTAAATCTGCTCGACATTGGTGATGCCGATGCTCACCTGCCAGTTCACCAGGCGATCGTCCTTGGGCACGGAAGCGGATTCGGCGCTGAGCAATGCGTAGCAGTCACTCAGGGACGGGAAGGGCTGGTCGAGGTTCGGTGAAAAGTAATCGGCTCGGTCGCTGGAAACGCCTTGTTCGCGCAGGTCCAGCAAGGCATGAGGCTTGAGCCGGCGAGCCTGCTGTTCGGCGCGTTCGAGCGCGGCTTGCAGGCCTTGTTGCGATAGGTCATTGGTCGCGGCGTAGGCTTCGACGCCATTGACCCGGGCAGTCAGCATCGCCCCTTCGTCACGGCTCAGGCTCGGTGGCTCGGCGACGTTCTTGCGTACCGACAGGTACTGGCCGGACTCGCGCACGTAACGCAGGGAAAAGAATTCAGCGCCCGTGCGCAACGCAGCAAAACGCTGCATGAGCTGGGGTTGGAAATCGAACATTCGGGAACCTCCTTGGTATGGAGTGACGGCGAAGCGGTGTTGCGAGGGGGGAGGAGTGAAGCGATTGCGTGGCGCTAGAGTAGGCCTGTGCGGGGGGTGGGATCAAGGAGGGAGCAGATTGATGATCGTTCCCACGCTCTGCGTGGAAACGCCTCTTGTGACGCTCCGCGTCACGCTTTGGGACGCCGAGCGTCCCGGGCTGCGTTCCCACGCAGAGCGTGGGAACGATCAGGGTGCGGTGGAGCGTCTTAAGCGGTCTGGGTAACTTCACGCATCGGCTTGCCCTTCACCGGTGCATCACCCGCCACGTAGTAAGTGGCAGTGCTGCGTGGCAACGGCTTGCGGCCACGGATCTTGTCGGCGATTTTCTCGGCCATCATGATCGTCGGCGCGTTGAGGTTGCCGGTGGTGATGATCGGCATGATCGAGGCATCGACCACGCGCAGGCTCTGCATGCCGTGCACACGACCTTCGCCATCGACCACGGCCATCTCGTCGGTGCCCATCTTG
>NZ_RCOE01000293.1:17212-27902 GCF_004321495.1 Pseudomonas sp. Sample_10 | reverse complement strand
GAAACTGCCGGGCCAGCAGCGACCAGTCGGTGCGCACGGTTTCCAGGCCTTTGTAAACCATCTCGTCGTTGCCATCGGCCCGCGTGACCAGCCCCGCGTAACGCTTCTTGCTGCCCTCCTCCGCCCCGCGAATGGTCGGCATCAGGAAACGTTTGTAGTGAGTTTCAAACTGCAACTCCAACGCACTCTCCAGGCCATACTCCTGCCGCACGTGCTCACCCCACCACTGATTGACGTGATCGACCAGCGCGCGGCCGATCTGGGCGGCTTCCTGTTGACCGTGGGCACGGCGCAACCAGACGAAGGTCGAGTCGGTGTCGCCATAAATCACCGTATGCCCCTGATCTTCGATCAACTGACGGGTACGCAGCATGATTTCGTGGCCGCGCAAGGTGATGGAAGACGCCAGACGCGTGTCGAAAAAGCGACAACCGCTGGAACCAAGCACGCCGTAGAACGCGTTCATGATGATCTTCAGGGCTTGGGAGAGCGGCGCGTTGTGTTCGCGCTTGGCGGTTTCCCGGCCCTCGGCGACCCGCGCGACGATGGACGGCAGGCAGTGCCGGGTGCGGGAAAAACGCGCCCCGCGAAAGCCCGGCACAGAGTCGCTGTCGTCAGGATGCTTGAGCCCTTCAATCAACCCCACGGGATCAATGAGGAACGTGCGGATGATCGATGGATAAAGACTTTTGTAGTCGAACACCAGCACCGACTCGTACAGCCCCGGTTGCGAATCCATGACAAACCCGCCAGGGCTGGCCTGTGGTGGTTTAGCGCCGAGGTTCGGCGCAACAAAGCCTTGGCGGTGCATCAACGGCATGTAGAGGTGGGTGAACGCCGCCACCGAGCCGCCCATGCGATCCACCGGCAACCCCGTCACGCTGGCCCGTTCCAGCAGGAAGGTCAGTAATTGGGTCTTGGCGAAAATCCGCGTGACCAGTTCGCAGTCCTTGAGGTTGTACTTGGCCAGTGCCGGTTTGTCCTCGGCGAACATGCGGTTGATTTCGTCCATGCGCTGGTAGGGGTTGTCGATGGCCTTGCCTTCACCCAACAGGGTTTGCGCGACGTTTTCCAGGCTGAACGAGGGGAAGCTCCAGGTCGCCGAACGCAGGGCTTCGATGCCGTCGATGATCAGTCGCCCGGCAGCGGATGCGAAGTAATGATTGCCGTTGCCGTGTTCGCGCCATTGCATTTCCTCGCCGCCACGCCCCAGCTTCAGCGGCACGGCCAGGCGCCGGGCGTGCTGGTGAAGCACCCGAAGGTCGAACTGCACCACGTTCCAGCCGATGATTGCATCGGGGTCATGTCGGGCGAACCACTCGTTGAGCTTCTTCAGCAGCAGGGTGCGCGATTCGCAGTACTCAAGCTGGAAATCCACTTCACTGTCATCGCCATTGGGCGGCCCCAACATGTACACCTGACGCTCGCCGCAGCCTTCCAGGGCGATGGAGTACAAGTCGCCCTGAGCCGTGGTTTCGATGTCCAGCGACACCAGTTTCAAGTGTGGTCGATAGTTGGGATCGGGCTTCATCTGCGCATCGCGCAGCAGGTCATCAGCGCCCGGCGTACCGCCAAAACGCACCGGCGCGGTGATGAACCGTTCCATCATGTAGCGTTCCGGCGGGCGCACGTCGGCTTCGTACACTTCAACGCCCATTCGCCGCAGCGCGGTTTCCAGGCGCATCAACTGCGCGTGCTGGCGGCAATACAAGCCGAGCACCGGGCGGTGCTCGAAATCCAGCAAAGACAAAGGCTTGAGTTCGACGTTTTTTTCGTCGTGCAGCAGCGCTTCGGCCTGCTCGCGCTGACTGACCGGCAGGAATGCCACCGATGGCTGATAAGGCAGGCGGATGCGCCGGGGACCGCTATCGGTTGCCAGCCAGAACTCGACCTCCGTACCCGCCGGGGTATCGCGCCAATGCCGGGTCAGGACGAAGCCCTGGGGTAAATCGGCCACTGCAAACCTCGAAATGGATTCAGGGTGTCAATTCTACGCGTCGATTCAGCGGCCGGTTGCTGTAAAAAACCGCCAAATGACGTTTTTTGAGCGTTATCTGCCGCTTTCGCCCTTGCTCTCAGGGCCGGTGTCTACGATTCTTCAAGGACAACGACAACACCCGGGAAACCGCCATGAAAACCGTCGCGCAACTGCTCAAGTTGAAAGATCAGAAAAACCAGGAAGTGCACCAGATCAAACCCGATCACATGGTGCTGGAAGCGCTGATGAAGATGGCCGAGAAAAATGTCGGCGCCTTGCTGGTGGTGGAGAACGATGAAGTGCTGGGCATCATCAGCGAACGGGATTACGCGCGCAAACTGGTGCTGCATGGCCGTTCTTCGGTGGGTACGCCGGTGCGCGACATCATGGTGTCGCCGGTGATCACCGTGGACACTCACCAAACCGTCGATACCTGCCTGGGCATCATGTCCGACAAACGCCTGCGTCACTTGCCGGTGGTGGAAAACGGCCGGCTGATCGGCTTGCTGTCGATCGGCGACCTGGTCAAGGAAGCCATCGCTGAACAGGCTGAATTGATTCGGCAACTGGAGCAGTACATCCGCGGCGAATAAACCCAGGTCACCGCAGTCCCCACCTGTGGGCGCGAGCCTGCTCGCGATGAGGCCCTGGAAGACACGATCGAGGCCAAATACCCAGCCGCCATCGCCAGCAGGCCAGCTCCCACGGGTGGTCAGTGGTGCACTTCAGCCCGGCCAATGCCGGGCAAACACCGGCGCCAACGTCGGATGCCGGTCAATCCGCTCCAGCCAGGCAAAAAATCCTGGCCGGGCCTGGCGCAAATGCTCGCGGCTTCCTCCCCATCGCGTGATCACCGCCGCCAACACGTCAAGCGCGCCGGGCGGCTCTTCGCCCAGATACAACTCCCCCGAAAACTGATCGGCAAACACTTCCCAACTCCAGTGCAGTCTCGCTCGGGTACCCGCCATCAGGTTTTGTCGCGACGATTCATCGGCCTCGGCCAGCCAGCGTTCGGGGTAGTCGATGATGCCGATTGCCGCGTAACAATTGCTGACGATATACACCAGCCCGCGAATGGCCTGATCACGGTCGGCTGGGTGATCGGGCAACAGCTTTGCCGCTGGAAACGTCAGTGCGAGATGGATCAGGATCGCCGCACTCTCGGTCAGGATGCTGCCGTCGGGCAGTTGCAGTGTCGGAATCTGCTTGAGCGGGTTGAGTTTTTCCAATGCCAGCGCGGCCTCCGGGGAGGACTCGACGTCGATGAAGCGGTAAGGAATCTCACACAGCTCCAGCGCGGCCTCGACCGCCGCCGCGCCCGAATTCTGATGACCGTAGAGTTGATACATACACACCTCCTTGGGATGTTCTCAAGCAGCTGACTCTTGTCGCGATGAAAAATTTCTTCGAGGCACTGCATCCAGAATGCCTTGCCAAGGGTAGTACCTGTAGCAGCCCCTGTTGCTGCCGAGTGCACTACCCACTTTCGGAGAGCTTTTGATGAACGCCAAACAACTGATTTGCCTTGTCGGTTTGTTCGCCACCGTTCCTGCGACCTACGCCCAGACCGGTCTGCCAGACAACATCAAGGTGCCCGACGGGCACAAGGTCGCCCTGGAAACCACCGGGGTCGGCGAAATCACCTACGAATGCCGGGACAAAGCCAATGCGGCCGGCCAGACCGAATGGACCTTCGTCGGCCCCAAAGCCGTGCTCAATGATCGCAGCGGCAAACAGATCGGGACTTATTTCGGACCGCCGGCCACATGGCAAGCCAACGACGGGTCGAAAATCACCGGCACACAACTCGCCGTGGCGCCGTCGAGCCCGGGGAACCTGCCTTACCAACTGGTCAAGGCCAACCCGGCCGAAGGCAAAGGCGCCATGAGCGGCGTCAGCTACATCCAGCGAGTGGCCCTCAAAGGCGGTGTCGCGCCCAGTACCGAGTGCACGACGGCCAACAAGGGCAAGCAGGAAGTGGTGCAGTATCAGGCGGATTACATTTTCTGGGCGGCCAGTTGAGGCCCGGAAGCTGACTTAGTCGCCTGCGGGGACAAACTTGCGGCTACAGGAATGCCGTTTGTTTGCTAGATTGCATTCGACATCTCAACCACCACCGGCCGAGAACAGTGTCCTTGCCCGAAACCGTCTTCGACTATGAACACCACCTGGCGGCCTGCGCTCGCGGCGAGCGTCAGGCCCTGCGCGATTTGTATGTGCAGGAGAGCCCGCGGTTGTTGGGGGTAGCCAAGCGGCTGGTACGGGATTCGGCCCTGGCCGAGGACATCGTCCACGATGCATTCTTGAAGATCTGGACCGGCGCCGGGGGTTTTGACCCGGCGCGGGGTTCGGCCCGAGGCTGGATGTTCAGCGTGACCCGGCATCTGGCACTCAACTACCTGCGTGATCACAATCGCGAGCTTCAAGGCAATGTCGACGTTCTGGACAGCACGGACACCTTTGATGTCCAGATGCATTCGGCACGCATCCACCGGTGCCTGGAACAACTGGAACCGCTGCGGCGCGACTGCATTGTGCATGCCTATGTCGACGGATATTCCCACGCGCAAATTTCACACAAGCTCGGCACCCCGCTGGGCACAGTCAAAGCGTGGATCAAGCGGAGCCTGACGGCGTTGCGGGAGTGCCTGGGATGATCAGCAAACCGACCGACGAAACCCCGCAAGCGCTCGATGAACTGGCCAGTGAGTATGTGCTGGGAACACTTTCCGCCGAGCAACGAGCCGAGGTTCAGCAACGCCTGCACAGCGATATCGGGCTGCGCAACGCCGTCGATAACTGGGAGAGCCGTTTGCTGGGCCTGACCGAACTGGCCGAGCCGCACACCCCATCGACGCAACTGTGGCAGCGCATCGAACGCAGCGTGGAGGCCCTTGATCGCCCGCCATCGACATCCCGCGTGCTCCCGTCGGCCAGCTGGTGGAATCGCCTGCCACTCTGGCGAGGGCTGGCCGGTGCCGGGTTGGCCGCGAGTTTGTTGCTGGGCGCTATGTTGCTGACGCAAACCACGGTCAAACCGACGTATCTGGTGGTGTTGGTCGCTCCGCAAGACAAGGCGCCGGGCTGGGTGATTCAGGCCAGCAACCCCCGGGAAATCCAGCTGATCCCGTTGGGTGTTGTGGAAGTGCCGGCAGACAAGGCACTGGAGTTCTGGACCAAGGCCGAAGGCTGGCAAGGTCCGGTGTCTCTCGGTTTGGTAAAACCGGGGCAAACGCTTTCGGTGCCGTTGGACAAACTGCCGCCGCTGGAACCGAACCAACTGTTCGAACTGACTCTGGAAAACCCCAATGGCTCGCCAATCGGCAAGCCGACCGGGCCGATTCAATTTATCGGCCGCGCGGTGAAAGTCCTCTGAGCGATATCATCAATCCCACGACAGGAATGGCGCTCGTGAGATCAATCCTGTCGATGTTCACCATCACGTCAATGAAGTTCTCTTAAAAAATCCGCGGCGTAACATTGGCTCCATACCAACCAACAACACCCCGGAGCACACGATCATGAAACGCCAAACCATCCTCAGCATCGCTTTCTCGGTTTTCGCAGTTAACGCATTTGCCGCGACTTCTGTTCAACCCGTCGTCGCTGAAGGCGGCTCGGATCGTCTGATCGAAAGCCGTGTGGCTGAAGGTGGCGCTGATCGCCTGCTGGAAAAACGCAATGCTGTAGCGGCTGATGGTTCGGATCGTTTGAAAGGTAATGAAGTCGCCGCCGATGGCTCCGACCGCCTGCAAGGCAACACCGTCGCCGCTGACGGTTCCGACCGCCTGAAAGGCAACACCGTCGCCGCCGATGGTTCGGATCGTTTGCAAGGCAACTCCGTTGCATGACTGAACTGCTTCACCGCAGTACCCGACAAAAAGCCCGGCCTGATCAGCCGGGCTTTTTCGTGCCTGGGATTTTTTGATTCTCAGTTACGCGCCATGCATCGCTGATAGCGCTCATCAACCCGCTTGGCAAACCACGCTGTAGTGAGTTTTCGGGTGATTTTCGGGCTCTGCAGGACGATTCCCGGCAATACCGCGCGCGGCAGTGGTCGCCCCTCAGCCTGTTCGGCCAAGGCAAAGACCCGTTGATAGAGCTTGCTGTTCTCGAATTCGAGGCTGTTGCCCTGCTCCAATTGATCCCTGATCGTCGGATTGCGCATGTCCAACTGCTTGCCGAGGGTACGCACCGCCAGTTCCGTGCTGCCGGGCATGATCGAACCGTAGCGCACCAGGTCGCCATCCAGCGCCAGCGGAATGCCGGACGCACGACTGACGGCGTTCTGGAACGCGGCATTGCGGCTGGCGTACCAACCGGCATTGAAGTCGGCAAAACGGTACAACGGCTGTTTGTAGCTCACCGGGTAACCCAGCAAATGGGCGATGCCGAAATACATGCCGCCCCGGCGGGTAAAGACTTCACGACGAATCGAGCCGTCTACCGGGTAGGGATACCCCTTGGCCTGTTGCTCGGCGAAATCGATGCTGACCTGCATTGGCCCACCGGTGTGTACCGGGTTGAAGCCTGCGAACAGGGTCTTACCCATGGGCACCATGCCAATGAAATCATCGAAAATCGCACTCAGTTCTTTTTCACTGCGCGCCGCATTCAGGCGATCGTTGTAGGTTTTGCCATTGGGCGAACTCACCCGCAGGGCTCCGCTGACCAGCAGGTTGGGAATGTGCGCCTTGGTGGCACGACGATCGATTTCCTCGCGGGCAATCTTGCCCAGCCCCGGGACCGACGGGTCGACCTGAAAAGTCGATTCCTGCTCGGTCACCGCCAGCACGGCACACAGGTTTTGCGTGGTCGGTGGAATGTTCTGCGCAGCGAACGCGGCGTAGATATCCGTGGCCCAGCCCTGGCGGTCGACCGTCTTGGCCGGCAGCAACCGCACGATCTGCGCCTTGACCTCGGCAGGTTTGCGCACCGGTGGCTCCTGGGTCCGTTGACTGCTGCAACCGGCCAGCACCAGCAACGCGGCGACGCTCGTGATCAATCGTTGGGCTTGCATGTTGCTCCAGGAAGTCCGTTGAACCGGGTTAACCATACGACCAATGGCATGGCGCAGGCTATGACCTTGGCAGGCCACGGCTGTTCCTCGAAATCTGACGAATGCTGGCGGAGCGAGCAGGCCGGCTCCCATGGAAAATCCCTGCCCAGCGACAGCCTGTGGACCATACTTCACATCACATGGCGAGGAGGACTGGTTCATGCACCGTAGCGACGTGTTGATCATCGGCGCCGGCCCGACCGGACTGGTTCTGGCCTTATGGCTGAGCAAGCTGGGAATTCGCGTGCGGATCATCGACAAGGCCTCGGCCCCCGGCACCACGTCGCGGGCGCTGGCGGTTCAGGCGCGGACACTGGAGTTGTATCGCCAGCTCGACCTCGCCGATGCCATCGTGCAACACGGCCATCGCGTGGCTGCCGCCAATTTCTGGGTCAAGGGCGAGCCTGTGGCACGTCTGCCGCTGAGCCGTGTTGGTGAAGGGCTGACGCCCTACGCCTTTCTCGAAATCTACCCGCAGGATGAACACGAGCGGCTGCTGATCGAGCGGCTCGAAACCTTCGGCGTCACTGTCGAGCGCAACACCGAGCTACTGGGTTTCGAAGAATCCGGTGACGGCATTACGGCCACCTTGCGCCTGGCCGACGGTCAACGGGAAACCTGTCAGGCCTGCTACCTGGCGGGCTGCGACGGCGCTCGCTCGATCGTGCGCAAAAACCTCGACACCGGCTTTCCCGGTGACACCTATCAGCAGATTTTCTACGTGGCCGACGTGCAGGCCAGCGGGCCGACGTTCAACGGCGAATTGCACGTGGATCTGGATGAAGCGGATTTCCTCGCCGTGTTCCCGTTGGCCGCGCAAGGCCGTGCGCGATTGATCGGCACCGTGCGTGACGAGCGTGCCGAGCAGGCCGAAACCCTGCAATTCGAAGACGTCAGCAGCCGGGCTATCGAGCACATGCAGGTCAAGGTCGAACAATTGAACTGGTTCTCGACCTACCGCGTCCATCACCGGGTGGCGGACCACTTTCGCACCGGCCGGGCTTTTTTACTGGGCGACGCCGCCCATGTGCACAGTCCCGCCGGCGGCCAGGGCATGAACACCGGCATCGGCGATGCGATCAACCTCGCCTGGAAACTCGCAGCGGTGCTGAGCGGCGGTGCCGAAGCCAGGCTGCTCGACACCTATGAAACCGAACGCATCGCTTTCGCCCGCAAACTGGTGGCGACCACCGACCGGGTGTTCACCTTCGTCACTGCCGAAGGACGCGTGGCCGATCTGTTGCGCACTCGCCTGGCGCCATTGCTGCTTCCCAAAATGGCCTCGTTCGAAACCTCCCGCGAGTTCCTGTTCCGCACGGTGTCGCAGATCACTTTGAACTATCGGGGGATGCCCCTGAGCCAGGGCGTTGCCGGCCACGTGCACGGCGGCGATCGCTTGCCCTGGGCGCACGACGGTGAAGGTGACAATTTCGAATCGCTGAAATGCCTGACCTGGCAGGTGCATGTGTACGGCGACACCAGCGATGAGATGATCGCCTGGTGCCACGAGCACCATGTGCCGTTGCAGGTGTTCGATTGGCGACCGGCGTTTGAAGAAGCGGGACTGGCACGCAACGGCTTTTACCTGCTAAGGCCCGATACCTACGTGGCGATTGCCCAGACGTGCTCCGATCCGAAGGTGATCGAGCGCTATTTCGATCATCACGGGATTCGGCCGTTTTTTTGAGTGTCCTGAAAACACGTCCCCTGTGGGCGCGGGCTTGCCCGCTCCCACAGGTTCCCGGTCAGTTGGCGATAGGTTTCGGGATTTCCAGACCGCGCTTCACCGCCGGCCGTGCGAGGAATTTTTCCAGCACGCGGGTGACGTTCGGGAAATTCTCGATGCCGACCAGATCGCCCGCTTCATAGAAGCCGATCAGGTTGCGGATCCATGGAAACGTGGCGATATCGGCGATGGTATAGCGTTCGCCCATGATCCACTCCCGGCCTTGCAGGTGCTTATCCAGGACACTGAGCAGGCGTCTGCTTTCTTCGACATAGCGGTCACGCGGACGCTTGTCTTCGTAGTCTTTGCCGGCGAACTTGTTGAAAAAGCCGAGCTGGCCAAACATCGGTCCGATGCCGCCCATCTGGAACATCAACCACTGAATGGTTTCGTAGCGTGCAGCCCCTTCCTGCGCCAGCAATTGCCCACTCTTGTCGGCCAGGTAAATCAGGATCGCCCCGGATTCGAACAACGGCAGCGGCTGGCCACCGGGACCGTGGGGGTCGAGGATGGCCGGAATCTTGTTGTTGGGGTTCAGCGACAGGAACTCGGGGGACATCTGGTCGTTGCTATCGAAGCCGACGCGATGCGGTTCATACGGCAGGCCGATCTCTTCAAGCATGATCGACACCTTGACGCCGTTGGGGGTCGGCAAGGAGTACAGCTGAATCCACTCCGGATACTGGGCCGGCCATTTTTGAGTGATGGGGAATGCAGACAAATCGGTCATGGGTTGGATCCACGAGAAAATTGAGAACACCGATGATAATGGACATCTCGCGAATTGAGACCGCCGGCGCCATCGATAACGCTGATGGTCAAGATCAATAAGGATCACAGCGTGAATGCGTGCATGGCGGTGTAGGGTGGCCATAAATCCGCAACATCATGTCGATAACCTTCGCTGCAACCCGTTCATGGTTACCGGTACATTGCTGCGCTCTCGGGCCGGAATCGAACCAAATGGGCTTCAGAGGACTCTGAGCACTGCCCCTTTTGAAACGGACCGGCTTCACGACATGGAAAACACCCGACGCAGGAAAGCCGCGGTGTAAAGGTTTGTCAGCCTTAACCAATATGCTGAAGAACTCTTTTTTCCATGACGAATTTTCTGAAACTCGCTAATCGCTTCAAACATCGCGCCTACATTTTCCTGCCCGCCCTGCTGGCGGCCAGCGCGTTGTTCATGTTGCTGGAGTCGAGCGAAAGCCGCGCCCAGCCGGCGGACGGCACACAGACGCTGGTGTTCCTGCGCCACGCGGAAAAACCCGCGGGCGGCCTCGGCCAGCTCAATTGCCAGGGACTGAACCGTGCGATCGACCTGGCCACGTTGCTGCCGGAAAAATTCGGCAAGGCCGACTACGTGTTTGCCGCCAACCCGACGCGCAATGTCGAGGAAGGCGAGCTGGACAACTCTTACAGTTACATTCGCCCTTTGATGACCATCAGCCCCAGCGCGATCAAGCTCGGCTTGCCGGTCAATATCAAATACTCGGCCAACGACACCAGCGACCTGGCCGATGAACTGCTGCACGACAAGTATCACAACTCGGTCATATACACGGCGTGGTCCCACGGCTACCTGCCGGAGTTGATCAACAAGGTCGCCGGGGAAGCCGTCGGCAAGAAGCAGAAGATCACCGAGGATTGGGAATCCAGCGACTTCGACTCGTTGTATGTGTTGACGCTGACCTGGCACAACGGCAAGGCCAGCCTGCAAAGCCATACCTACAAGCAGGGTCTGGATAATGGGCAGGAGACCTGTCCGACCTGAGTTGTGCGGTGTCTGTTCGGGTTTCATCGCTGGCAAGCCAGCTCCCACAGGGGGCTGCAGTGACCACAAATGTTGTGAGCAACCAATAACACTGTGGGAGGGTCTGGATAATGGGCAGGAGACCTGTCCGACCTGAGTTGTGCGGTGTCTGTT
>NZ_RCOE01000293.1:0-17202 GCF_004321495.1 Pseudomonas sp. Sample_10 | reverse complement strand
AGGGTCTGGATAATGGGCAGGAGACCTGTCCGACCTGAGTTGTGCGGTGTCTGTTCGGGTTTCATCGCTGGCAAGACAGCTCCCACAGGGGGGCTGCAGTGACCACAAATGTTGTGAGCAACCAATAACGCTGTGGGAGCTGGCTTGCCAGCGATGAGGCCGGTATACCCACCATCAGACCTTCTGATTCATCCGCTGACGCAAATACTCGATCACCGCTCCCCGCTCCCCGGCGAACTCGATCCGCGCGCCCTTCTTCTCGCGCTGAAAGGCGTACATCGGATCGTAATACTCGACCAGCAGGCCTTCGATCCAACCGCGGTGCAAATCCACCGCGCCGCTGCGCCCCTGCTCAATCAGCGCCTGTTCCATCAGGACCAGCATCCGTTGATGGCGCTCGCCACCCAGGCGCTTCTGCACGTTGTTCAGGCTCTCAAGCAAACGCTCGGAAAACAGCGTAAAGCCCTGGTCGCCATGTACGGCGATGAACTCGGCACACAGATCCACCACGTAATCGCGCAGGATTCGCTCGACCCGCCCCGACAGACTGTCTTCGAGCCAGACCATGGGAAACTGTTGCATCCCCTGATACAGCGGCAATGGCAGCGCACAACTGCCGACCGCGCGGCTCTCGTCTTCGAGCACGAATTGCTCATGACCGCGGGCGCGCTTTTTCAACACATCCACTGCCAGGCGATTCTCAAAGTCGATATTCGACGGCTGGCCCGTGGCGCGTTTGCCGAAACTGGAACCGCGATGATTGGCATATCCCTCAAGGTCCAGGCCGTTGCTCAGTTGAGTCAGGACTTCGGTTTTGCCGGTGCCGGTCATGCCACCCAGCAATACGAAATCACACTGGGCAACGGCTTGATCGACAGTTTCCAGCAGGAAGGTACGCATGGCCTTGTAGCCGCCACCGACCCGCGGATAATCGATACCCGCCTCGTCCTTGAGCCATTGCTGAACGATCTGCGAACGCAGACCGCCACGAAAACAATAGAGAAGCCCATCGGGATGCGCCCGGGCGAACGCCGCCCAGGCCTGGATACGTTCGGCCTTGACGGCCCCGGACACCAGTTGATGGCCCAGTTCGATGGCGGCCTGCTGACCCTGTTGCTTGTAACAGGTGCCGATGCGCTGCCGCTCGTGATCGTTCATCAGTGGCAGGTTGACCACCCCGGGGAACGAGCCCTTGGCAAACTCCACCGGTGCGCGGGCGTCCATCATCGGCCGGTCGTTGAGGAATATGTCGCGGTAATCTGTGCAGTCGACAGACATCAAGACACCTCGACCGCGTAGCTCTGTCGCTCGACCAGTTCACCGATCGGCGCCAGATCCAGACCCAGCTCGGCCGCCACGGCGAGAAATCCGGCATTGCCTTCGGGAGTGACGGCGATCAGCAGGCCGCCGCTGGTCTGCGGATCGCACAGCACGCGCTTGTGCAACTCTTGCAGGCGTCCGAGCTTGCTGGCGTAGCTGTCGAAGTTACGTAAGGTCCCACCTGGCACACAGCCCTGTTCAAGGTAGTACTCGACACCTGGCAAGCGCGGTACCCGATCGTATTCGATGCGCGCGGTCAGGTGGCTGCCGTCGGCCATTTCCACCAGATGCCCAAGGAGGCCGAAACCGGTGACGTCGGTCATCGCGGTCACGCCGTCGAGTTTGCCGAAGCGGCTGCCGGGCTTGTTCAGCGTACACATCCAGTCACGGGCCAGGCCGACATCGGCGCTGCGCAACTTGCCCTTCTTTTCGGCGGTGGTGAGGATGCCGATGCCCAGGGGTTTGGTCAGGTACAGCAAGCATCCGGCGGTGGCGGTATCGTTACGCTTCATGTGGCGTTTTTCCACCAGCCCGGTGACCGCCAGGCCGAAGATCGGCTCCGGCGCATCGATGGAGTGGCCGCCGGCCAGTGGAATGCCGGCCTCATCGCACACCGAACGCCCGCCGCGGATCACTTCGCGGGCAATTTCCGGTGCCAGCACGTTGACCGGCCAGCCGAGGATCGCGATGGCCATCAACGGATCGCCGCCCATGGCGTAGATATCGCTGATGGCATTGGTCGCGGCAATGCGACCGAAATCGAAGGGGTCATCGACGATCGGCATGAAAAAATCCGTGGTCGACACCACGCCGCGCTCTTCATCGATGGAGTAGACCGCCGCGTCATCGCGCGAGGCATTGCCGACCCAGAGTTTCGGGTCCAGGTTCTGCGCACCGCTGCCGGCCAGAATCACTTCCAGTACTTGTGGGGAAATCTTGCAACCGCAGCCAGCGCCGTGGCTGTACTGGGTCAGGCGAATCGGCTCGCTCATCAGGGGCACCTCGTTGGGTCAATGGCGCCGATTCTAGCAGAGCACGACAGGGGTGAAGCCGAGGTAAAAAAAACCGCCCTTACGGGCGGTCAAGCATTGCAGAAGCGAATCAGAAGCCGAGGCTGAAACTGATGGTCATCGCATGATCATCGCCATCGCCAGAGACCTGCCCCGAATAGCCGATGCCGAGTTTGCCGGTCGGGCTGATCTGGAAGTCCACCCCGGCTTCGAGCACGGCACTGTCCTTGGCAATGGGCACGCCTTGCACGGTGTACGAGGCCCCACCGTCGATGAAGGTCATGTCAGCGTCGGGCTTGGTGTCACCGAAGGCGTGACGCCAGCCAATGGCGCCACGCGGGGTGAACTGTCCGCCGTTGGCCAGGGTGATGCGTTTGCCGGCACGCAGGCCCAGGGTGGAGAACGTGATGTCCTGGTCGGCATCGGCGCTCAGGCGCCCCACCCCGCCTTTTTCCTTGGCCTTGCCGCTGTCGTAGTTGACGTAGGCGAGGCCGGCGAACGGCTCCAGCGCTGTGCCGGCCGCCTCGACGGTGTAACCGACTTCACCGAACACCTGGGCGCTGCGCGCGTCGTAATCGGCTTCCAGTCGATCGTTGTAGGCACCGACGCTGACGTCGCGCTTGCTCTCGATGTCGTGCCAGCTGTAAGCCGCGCCAAGGCGCACGGCCAGTGCATCGAACTGCGAGTTCAGGTACGCCGCCAGGTGGTAGCTCTCCACTGTGGCGCTGGAGTGTCGATCATGGGCATCGAGGTCACTGCGGGTGTAGCCGGCGGCCATCCCCGCGCGCCACTGGTCATCAAGTTGCTTGTCGGTCCCAAGCATGAACCCGCTGAGGTTGCGATCCAGCTTCGCGCTATTGCTGTCGCCATCCGACTCACCCCACGCCCCCAGGGCACGGACCCAACCGACCATCTCGCCGTGGCAACCGCTGCTGCTCAACTGATTGTCGCTGGGCGCGAGGGCGTTGCGTGGGTCGTTTGCTGCGCTGCATGACGGCTGGCGCATACGGTCGTTGACCGCGTCGCGTACGTAGCGTGAGTCCTCGAGAATCGCGCTGGCGGTACTCGCGTGGATTTCCCCGGACAGATTGTCGAAGGCGCTACGCGCGTCAGCGACACTGAGGTTGAGGATTTCGTTCTGCAACGCCGCCCCCGCCGGGCCATTGTTCGACAACGCCGTGGCGGTGTTGAGCTGGTTGCCGGTCGCGGCCACGTCGGCAAACGAGTTGCCGTTGCGACTGACCGCCAGGTTCACCGCATTCGCGTCATACACCAGCGCTGTGTCGAGGAATGCGTATTGCGGCAGATCGGTGGTACTGAAGGTCCCCGAGACGCCCCCGCCAGCGCTGATCAGTGAATACGTGGTGTTGCCGGTGAACGGTGCCAGGCTGGTCACTTGCAGGCCGCCACCGAGGACCGCGGTGCCGCCCACCGCCAGCGGCGTGGCGGTCGGCGAGCTGAGCGTCAGCGCCAGCACACCATCGGCAGCGTTGGTCAGGTTACCGGTAACGCTCAAAGTGCCATCAGCCCCGCCGGATGCAACAACGCCATGGTTGTCCACCGCGCCAACGCTGCCGTTACCACTGAGGCCGGCGCCATTGGCCACGGTAATTTGTCCGCCGAGCGACGCGCGTGCTGCGAGACTACCGACTTGCAGCACGCCCTGATCCACCGAGACGGTACCGTTGAACGGCTGAGTACCGGCGAGCAACAAACGTCCGGCACCGCGCTTGGCCAGCCGACCGGTGCCACTGAGCACACCGTTGAACTGGCCGTTGGCATTCTGCTGAAACACCAATTGCGCATTGTTGAGGATGTTGCCTTGCAGGCTGGTGGTGTTGCCGATCAGCGTACCGCCACTGACGGTAGTACCACCGCTGTAGGTGTTGGCAGCGCTGAGCAACAGCGTACCGGAATCAAGCTTTTCGATACCGCCACTACCCACCAGCGGCACGGCAATTTCCGTAGTCGCCCCCGCATTCACCCGCACCGGTGCAAGACTGCCATCCGCGCCGTTTACCGGCGTCAGTGCGCCGTCAGCAGCCGGCACCAGACTGTAACCGCTACCGAGGAACTGCAACCCGGTGAAGCTTTGGTTGCCTTGCACAGTGACGGTACCGCCCTGCCCGCCGAATACGGCGAACTGGCCGTTGGCGCCCAATGCCTGGGTACCGGTCGGATCGGTCCAATTGGTGCCCGGTCCCCAAACGCCGCTGCCGCCACCGATGCTGCCGTCCGGGTTGGTTTTGCCACCGTTCCAGAACTGCACTTCACCCGGCGTGCCTTGCACCAACAGGTTGATCTGATTGGCCATGGCTGTTTGCAGACTCAGGTTCGCCGCCGATACCGGCAGGCTGCCGTAGACCAGGCCGTTGTCGGTCAGGCTGCCGCCGTAGCTGAACAGTTGATAGACGCCCGTGCCGAAGCCGCCGGCATTGCTGATGTTCAACGTACCGTCGAGGGTCAGGTCCCCGGCGACATTGACCACTGTCGTCGAGCTGGCCGCCGAGCCAAGGCTGAAGTCCAGGTTCGTGCCCGAGGACAACGCCAACGAGCCTACCGACAACGGCGTCGCACTGCCGCCACCGAGCAGCGTCGCGCCACTGGCCAGTTGCAACGCCCCCCCGATCTGGCCGCTGCCGCCGACGGTCGCGCCGCTGGCAACATCGACGTTGGCACTGTTGAGCACGCCGTTGACCAGCAGCCTGCCAGCCTGCACCGAAGTGCTGCCGGTGAAGGTGTTGTTGCCGGTCATGAGCAATTCACCGCTGCCGGTTTTGCTCAAGGTGCCCGTACCGGTTAGGTTGCCGGTGTAGCTGCCGGCGCTGTTCTGCTCAAAGGTCAGCGCGGCGTTGTTGACGATCGCCCCTTGCAGGCTGCTGGTGTCGCCACGTGTGCTGCCTGCGTTGAGGGTGGTACCGCCGCTGTAGCTGTTGGCGCCACTGAGCACGAGGTCGCCCGCGCCGTTTTTCACCAGGCTGCCGCTGCCGGTGATCGCACCGATCAGGCTGGTGTTCTGATTGCCGGCGAGGGTCAATTGCGCGCCGAGGTTGATGGCGTTGGCCAGTTGCAGTGCCGAAGTGCTGTCGAGGGTGCCGTTGCCGAGCACACTCAGCGCCCCGCTGCTGATGGCGCTGTTGTTGCCGAGGATCAGCGTGCCGCCGTTGAGCTGGGTGCCACCGCTGTAGGTGTTGCTGCCGTTGAGGGTCAGGCTCGAAGCGCCGGTCTTGATCAGGCTGCCGCTGCCGCTGACAACGCCGGCGAGTGTCAAGGCGTTGGAGCCAGTCACGTTCAATCCACCATTGAGCACTACGTCATTGCCGAGGGTGACGACGGTGTTGCTGTCCAGCGCCGTACCGTTGGCGGCGGTCAAGACGCCTGTGCCGAGGGCGGCGTTGTTGCCGACCACGATCTTGCCGCCATTGAGCGCGGTGCCGCCGGTGTAGCCGTTGGCGGCGTTAAGCACCAGGGTGCCGGTGTCGTACTTGCCGAGGGTGCCGGCGCCGTTGAGCGCTACGCCGATGGTTGCCGTAGCGTTCGGATCGACACGCACCGAAGCGTTGCCCAGGGAACCGTTGACCAGATTCAGCGAGCCCGCCGTGCCGTTTTGCAGGCTGTAGCCATCGGTGACGAACTGCATGCCGGTGATGGTTTGCGCGCCGTTGACGGTCACGGTGCCGGCAGCGCCCTGGAACACCGCGAAGTTGTTGGTCCAGCCCTGATTGGTGGTGCCGTTGACGTCGGTCCAGTTGGTGGTGCCGGTGCCCCAGGTGCCGCTGCCGCCATCCACTGAACCGTTGGCCACCAGTTGATTGCCATCCCAGAACTGCACGGTGACGCCCGGTGCGCTGACCAGCAGGTTGATCTGGTTGGCCAGCGCGGTTTGCAAGGTCAGATCGCCCGGAGTGACGCTGCCCGGCAGCGTGCCGATCAACAGGCCGTTGTCGGTCAAGCCTCCGGTGTAGTTGATCAGGCGATACACGCCACTGCCGAAGCCGCCGATGTCGCTGACATTGAGGGTGCCGTCCAGGGTCAGGTTGCCGCCGACATTGACCAGCGCGTTACCACCACCGGACACCGGTGTGCCGAGGCCGACATCGAAGTTGGAGTTGCCATTGAATACCAGCGAACCCACCGACAGTGTGCTGCCGGTAACCCCGGCCAGGTGACCGCCATCGGCCACCGTCACTGCCCCGCCGAGCGTGCCGCTGCCGCCCAGGGTGCCGCCGCTGTTGACCAGCACATTGTCGCTGGCCAGCGAACCGTTGACCTGCAAGGTGCCGGCATTGACGTTGGTATCACCGGTGAGGGTGTTGTTGCCGGTCAGTGTCAATGTGCCGATGCCCAGTTTGGTCAACCCGCCCCTGTCGATGCCGTCCCTGAGGACGCCTGCGAAGGTGCTGCTCTGGTTGTTGCCTCCGATGCTCAGGGTGTCAAAGTCACCGATGCCAACCGTGCCGTCACCGGTCAGGCTGCCGATGCTGGTCGAATCACCGATGTTGAGCGTGGTGCCGACCGCGAGGTTGACGGCGGCGTTATCGCCCAGCGCAGTGCTGCCAAGCGTGTTCAGGCTCCCGGCCTGCACATCGATCAGACCGTTGAAGGTGTTGTTGCCGCTGAGCGTCAGGACCGCCAGACCGTTCTTGGTCAACGTACCACTGCCGGCGATCACGCCGCCCAGCGTCAGGCCAAGGTTACCGGCGATGCTCAAATTGGCGTTGACGTTGAGGTCGTTGGCCAGCACCAGCGGCGCATTGTTGTCGAGGCTCGAAGTGCCGGCCACGGTCAGCGCCCCGGAGCCCAGTGAAGCGCCGGTGCCAAGGCTCAGCGTTCCGGCATTCAACGTGGTGCCGCCGCTGTAGGTGTTGATGCCGTTGAGGGTCAGGTTGGAGGCGCCGTTCTTGATCAGCCCACCGGCGCCGCTGATCACACCGGCGAGGGTCAGGTTGTTGGTGCCGGTGTTGCTCAGGTTGGCGTTGAGCACCACGTTGTTGCCCAGGTTGATCGCACCGTTGCTGTCCAGCGACGAGGCGCCGGCCACGGTGAGGTTGCCCAGGCCCAGCGCCGAATTGCTGCCTGCGATAAGGGTGCCAGCGTTGAGGGTGAGGCCGCCGAGGAAGTTGTTATTGCCGCCGAGGGTCAGGTTGGCCGCGCCGTTTTTGCTCAGACTGCCAGCGCCGTTGATCGTGCCGGCAAGGGTCAGGTCCGCCGTGCCGCCGACGCCGAGGTTGCCGGCCAGGTTCACCGCGTTGTTCAGCGATACCGCAGTGGCGGCATCGAGCGTGGTGCCACCTGCGGCGTTCAGGGTGCCGGAACCCAACGCCGAGTTGGATGCCAGAATCAGTCCGCCTGCGTTCAAGGCCACCGGCCCGAGGAAAGCGTTGTTGCCGCCGAGGGTCAGGTTGGCCGCGCCGTTCTTGATCAGCCCGCCAGTGCCGCCAATCACGCCATTGAGGGTCAGTGCGTTGCTGCCGACCACGGTGAGGTTACCGTTGAGTGTGGCGGCGTTGCCAAGGGTCACGGCCGTATTGCTGTCCAGTTGTGTACCTGCATTGGCGATCAGCGTACCGCTGCCCAGCGCCGTATTGCTGCCGACGACTATCTTGCCGCCGTCCAGTTGCGTGCCGCCGCTGTAAGTGTTGGCGCCGTTGAGCACCAGGGTGCCGCTGTCGAGCTTGTTGAGAATGCCGCTGCCATCGATGTTGACGCCGAGGGTGGCGGTCACGCCCGGATCGACCCGTACCGCCGTGGTACCGCCAGTGCCGTTCACCGCAGTCAATTGCCCCGCCGCGCCGTTCACCAGGTTGTACCCGTCGGTGAGAAATTGCATGCCGGTGAACAGTTGCGTGCCGTTGACCGTCACCGTGCCGGCCGTGCCCTGGAACACCGCGAAGTCGCCGGCCCACGGCTGGTTGATCAATCCGTTGGCATCGGTCCAGTTAGTGCCGACGGCATTCCATGCGCCGCTGCCGCCATCGACGACGCCGTTGGCAATCGTCTGACTTCCGTCCCAGTAGCGGATGTTTGCATTAGGCGCCGACACTTCAATATTGATCTGATTGGCTACGCCGGTCTGCACCAGCAGATCGCCGAGGCCGTAGCCGACCGGTACGCTGGCCACATCAAGACCCAGGTTGGTCAGGGCACCGGTGTAGTTGAACAGGCGATACACGCCGACGCCGAAACCACCGGCATCGGTGACGTTGAGGTTACCGTCGAGCGTGAGGTTGCCGCCGACGTTCATCAGCGACGTGGTCGACGGTGTCCCCAGCGCCACGTCAACGTTGCTGCCGGCCGCGAGGGTCAGTGCACCGGCGGACAGTTGGTTGCCCGAAGACAGCGCCAGATGGCCGCCACTGTTGACGTTGACCGTACCGAGCGCCGAACCGCTACCGGTCAGGGTACCGCCGGTGTTGACGTTGAGCTGGGCACTGGCCAGCGAACCGCTGAGATCGACAACGCCGCCATTGATCGCGGTGTTGCCGGTAATGCCGTTGATGCCGGTGAGGTTCAAGGTGCCGGTGCCGACCTTGATCAGGCCGCCGCTGCCGCTGAGATCTCCATCGAAGGTGCTGGTGACGTTGCCGCTGCCCACGGTCAAGGTGTTGCTGCCGGTCAGTTGCACACTGCCGCTGCCGGTCAGCGCGCCGAGGCTGGCGTCGCTGCCCACATTCAGCCCGGCGCCGGCGCTGATGTTCACGCCGGAAGTATTGCCCAGCGCATTGGTGTTGAGCGTGGTGACGCTGCCGGAAACGATATTCAGCGCACCGCTGAAGGTGTTGTTGCCGGCCAGGGTCAGGTCCGACAGGCCGTTTTTGGTCAGGCTGCCGGCGCCGTCGATGATGCCGTTGAGGCTCAGGTCGTTGTTGCCCGCAACAGTCAGTCCGGCGTTCAACGTGATCGCGTTGCCGATGCCGAACGATGCGCTGTTATCCAGCGTCGCGGCGCCGCCGACAATCAAGGCGCCACTGCCCAGGCCATTGGCATTGCCCAGGGTCAGCGTACCGGCGTTGAGGGCGGTGCCGCCGCTGAAAGTGTTGTTGCCGTTGAGGGTCAGGTTGGCCGCGCCGTTCTTGATCAATTGGCCGGTACCGCTGGTTACGCCACCGAGGGTCAGGTTTTGCGTTCCAGCCACGGTCAGCGCGGCATTCAGGGCCACCGCGTTGTTGAGGCTGACCAGCGGCGAGTTGCTGTCCAGTGTCGCGGCGCCAGCGACGGTCAACGCGCCGGAACCCAATGCTGAACTGTTGCCGACGGTCAAGGTACCGGCATTGAGTGTGGTGCCACCGAGGTAATTGTTGGCCGCGTTGAGAGTCAGATTCGCCGCACCGTCTTTCACCAGGCTGCCGGCGCCGCTGACCAGACCGGTCAGGGTCAAGTTAGCTGTGCCGCCGACGTTCAGGGCGCCCGCGAGCGCTACCGCATTGTTCAGGCTGACGGCGGTGTTGGTGTCCAGCGTGGTGCCTGCCGCCGCGTTCAAAGTGCCGGAGCCCAGCGCGGTGTTGCTGCCGACAATCAGCTTGCCGCTGTTCAGCGCGGTGTTGCCGAAATAGGAGTTAGCGCCGTTGAGGATCAGGTCGGCGGCGCCGTTCTTGACCAATCCACCGATACCAGCCACCACACCACTGAGGGTCAGCGCGTTGCTGCCGCCCAGAGTCAGCGTGCCGCCGAGATTGACGTTGTTGGCCAAGGTCGCTGCGGTGTTGGCATCCAGCGTGGTGCCGTTCGACGCGTTCAACGCGCCGATGCCAAGCGCGGTGTTGGAGCCAACGATCAGTGAGCCGGCGTTCAACGACGTGGTGCCGGTGTAAGTGTTGGCGCCGTTGAGGGTCAGGCTCGAGGCGCCGGTTTTGATCAGGCCGTTGCCGCCACTGATCACGCCGTCGAGAGTCAGCGCATTGGCGCCGCCAGCGGTGAGGTTGGCGTTGAGGGTGATCGCATTGGCCAACGTCACTGCCGAACTGCTGTTGAGGCTCCCCGCCCCGGCCACGGTCAGGGCGCCGGTGCCCAATGCCGCGGCGTTGCCGACGGTCAGACTGCCGGCGTTCAGCGTGGTACCGCCGCTGAAGGTGTTGGCATTGTTGAGGGTCAAGTTGGCCGCGCCATTCTTGAGCAACTGGCCGGCACCGTTGATCACACCGGAAAGGGTCAGGCCGCTGGTGCCGCCGATGGTCAGGGTACTGCTGTTGAGGTTGACGTTGTTGCTCAGATTGACGGCGCTGTTGCTGTCCAGCGTGGATACATCGATGACGTTCAGCGCACCGCTACCCAATGCCGCCGCGTTGCCCACGGTGAGGGTACCGGCGGCCAGCGTGGTACCGCCGAGATAGGTATTGGCGCCGTTGAGAATCAGGTTGGCGAAACCGCGCTTGGTCAACCCGCCACTGCCACTGATCACACCGCCGAGGGTCAGGTCAGCGCTGCCCCGGACTTCCAGGCCACCGCCCAGTGACACCGCATTGGTCAGCGCGACCGTGGTGCTGGCTTCGAGCCTGGTGCCTGCGGCGGCGGTCAAAGCGCCGGTACCCAGCGCAGTGTTGCTGCCGACGATCAAAGTCCCGGCATTGAGCGCGGTACCGCCGGAGAAGCTGTTGTTGCCGCTGAGGGTCAGGTCTGCCGTGCCATTCTTGATCAGGTTGCCGGCGCCACTGATTACCCCACCCAGACCCAGCGCCTGTGTGCCACCAATGGTCAGATCCGCCGCCAGCGCTACGGCGTTGGCCAGGGTCACTGCAGTGGTAGCATCCAGCGTCGTGCCGGCCGCCGCGTTCAACGCGCCTGTGCCGAGCGCGGTGTTGCTGCCGACGAACAGGCTACCGGCATTGAGCGCGGTATTGCCGGCGTTGGTGTTGTTGCCGGTCAGGGTCAGGCTGGCGCTGCCACTTTTGCTGATGCCGCCGGTGCCGGACAACACGCCTGCCAGGGTCAGGGCATTGCTGCCGAGTACGTTCAGAGTGCCGGTCATCGCGATGTTGTTGGCCAACGTGACGTTGGCGGTGCTGTCCAGACTGGTGCCGGCGGCGGTGTTCAGCGCGCCGCTGCCCAACGAATTGTCGTTGGTCACCAGCAGGCTGCCGGCGCTGAGCGTGGTGGTGCCGGTGTAACCGCTGTTGGCACCGCTGAGGGTCAGGCTGCCAGTGCCGGTTTTGGTAATGCCGCTACCGCCGCTGATCAGACCGCCGAGGGTCAGTGCTCCCGTGCCGCCAGCCGTCAATGTGCCGCCGAGGCTGATGGCATTGCTCAGGTTGATCGTGCCGGGTGCGCTCAGGGTTGTCGCGCCGGTCACATTGAGGGTACCGGTACTGAACGCCTGATTGTTACTCACCTGCACCGTGCCGCCGTTGAGCGTGGTGTTGCCCAGATAAGTGTTGGCGGCGCTTAAGTTCAACTGGCCGGAGCCGATCTTGGTCAGGCCACCGCTGCCCGATATCACGCCGCTCAACGTCGTGGCGTTGGTACCTTGCAAGGTCATGCCACCAGCCCCCAGCGAAATCAGGTTGCTGATGTTCAAGCCGGCGTTACTGGCTTGAATGATCCCGCCGTTGGAGGTCAGCACGCCGCTGCCAAACGTGGCGTTGTTGTTGAATTGAGCGACGCCGCCATTGAGCGTGGTCGCGCCGCTGACCAGCGGCCCCTGCAAAGTCCAGGTGCCGCTGTTGATGGTCAGGTTGTTGAAGTTGACGTAGGTCGCGCTGGACGCCGTGCCGACGCCGGTGGTGCCACCGCCGACACCCACGGGGTTTTGCAGGATCAGGCGGTTGGTGCCGCCGGCACCGCCATCGACGGTGCCGGTCGGGGCGAAAGTCAGGTTGATGCCAATCAGTCCGCCAAGCCCCACCGAAATCTGAACGCCGTCACCCACCTGCACCGAAGAACCGGTCACTGCCGTGAAGGTGTTGGTGCTGCTCGCCCCCATCGACACGCCGCCAGTGATGGCGCCGGCGTTGGTAAAGGTGTTGCCCGCCGCCGAAGTCTCGAACGCGATCCGGCCATTGATCACGCCGGTGCTGCTGTTGGTCATGTTGACCTGCGAGCCGCCGTAGACGCCGATCACCGGCGTATCCGCCAGGGTGATGCCGCCTATCGACAAACCCGTCGAGGTAATGGTGCCGTTGTTGGTGATGCTGGTAGTGCCCGCAGCGGCGTTGTTCACGCCGATGGCCAGGCCGTCAATGCTGGTCAGGTTCAGCCCCAGCAGCATTCCCGTGCCTCGGATGATCCCGGAAGCATTGTTGAGCACGTTGACGGTACTGGTGGCACCACTGCCGATGAACGCACCGCCACTCAACACCGAAACCAGACCCAGCAGCGCCGGGTCGATCGTGCCGGAGTTGTTCAGGCTGATGTTCACCCCGGTCAGGTCCATGACATGGCCGCCGAGGGTTGCGTTCATCTGCGCCCCGGCGTTGACGTTGATCGTCAGGCCGTTGGTGGCACTGCTGAAGTTGTTGAGAAACAGCGGCAAGGATGGCACGCCGGTACAGGTCACCGTGGAGCCGGCTGTCGAGCAGGTGGCCAACGCGGGTGTGCTCACCCCGCCGAACAGCCATCCGGCGACGCTTAGGTGCACAGCAAGGGAAAGTGGGGAAAAACGCGAAAAAACCAGGGCAACGCCAAACCTTGCTTCCACGGGAACTCCTTTCGTGGCCAAACCACTTCAATCCATGAAGGGCAGATAGCAATGACGGTAAACCGTTACGTGCTGTCAGAACTGCTACGACCCAAAACTGTTTCACTCCCGAAACACCTTAGTTGACGTTCGCTGATGGGCTAGTTGTCAAATAGTGCTAGTACTTTGGTGCTATCGGTGGCGAATGCGTCGGTTTTGTTGGAGTTTCGCCTGGTAATCCGGCAAAAAACCTGTTGATCGCAAGGCAGCAGTGGCGAGCAAACTCACTTGTACAGAACCGTAAATTTGTACGACAAGCCCAGTGCTCATTCAGGATGGGAGCTCTTCATGATCGTCACCGTCCGACAATCCGAATGAATTTTCCGAGTGGCCTGCGATCCCTCTAATACAACAGGGAGGATCCAGGGCTTTATGAATAACGCAAAACTTTTCGTCATCGAGTACACCCTTCATGGCGCCCCGAAATCGTTCATTATCCGTCTGGACAAGATGGATAACGCCGAAGCCTGGCATTGGGCGAGCTGCGACGCGGGAGTCGGGCGTATCCCGCGCTTCGGCCGCGAAAAAGTGCAAAAGACCAGCAAGCCGATGGCGGAGAAATTCGGGGTGGAGAACGTCAAATGGCGGCCGGCGAATTGAATCTCGGCGGACACGGGGGAATAGGCATGACAGGTACAACCATCAGCCAACCGGCGAATCTGGACTACGGGCTGGATACGCTGTTCGGTCGCGTCACCAAAAGCGCTGAATGCCGGGTTGGCCTGGAACAGGTCGAACATGCGCCGGACCGCTTCGCCGTGCGCATCACGGCGCCCTTGCCCGAAGACCTGGAACAGGCAAAAACCGTGGTATTGAGAGTCGAGGGACGTCGCCTGACCGGCACCGTCCGCCACAGTGAACGGTTGGACGATAACAGCCTGAAACTGGAAGTGGAGCCCGATTAGGCTCCACATTCCTGCGCACGGCTAACGATTGTCAGTGAGTGCACTTGCAGCCTTGATGACTGCATTCCTCGCCGTGTTCGTGATGCTTGGCGCAGGCTTCACAGCAATAGTGCTTGCCGTGACGCACAATCGGATGCTCGCCGAGCTTGCAGTTGCATTTCGGACAGTCACAGGTACGGTCGTCGGTCATGGAGCTGACTCCTTTTGCAGTGGTCGTCAGGGCTGTAGAAACAGCCCATCCAACCAGTGTAGGAGTTGCTCGGAGACTCGCACGATGATTGGCCCGGCCGCCATCGCCGGCAAACAGCTACCACAGGGATAGAGTACATCTGCCAGAGGTTGGATGGCTGTCAGGCCGCCATCGCTGGCAAGCCAGCTCCCACAGGAGAGCAAACGCAAAAGCAAAACGCCATACAACCACCGTTGCTTCTAACCACTCAACAGGCCGAGCGTTAGCTCGCCTGCAGCTTTTGATCTTGATTCACCCGCCCCATCGGCAGGCTGAGTGGAGGCGTTCATCCGGGGGTGGGCGCGCAGCGCCGTGCGGCGAAGCCGCACACATCGAGAGGAGGTCGTCGCGAAGCAGACCGGAGGCGATGCCCCCGGATGAATGCCGGAACGAAGGTACCCCGAGCCCTAGCGAGGGGCCGAACGTAAGGGGCGAGCCTTTTGGTTCCTTTTTGGCGTTTGAAAAAGGGACTCGCCGTAAGGGCGAAACCCTAAGCCGCCGTTACCGCAGCAACGGATATGTACACGTTCAACCCACCGCCTGGTCGGCCCAGAGGCTGCCAAGGTCAAGCAGCCCCGCGCCGCCCACTACTGCGATACATGAAAACCAAGGCCAACCCCAAAAGTACCATCGCCAAAATCCTGCTCCCCGACAACTCAATCGCCGGATTCCCCAACCAGCCAAAATTGTCGATCAACATCCCCATCGCCAATTGCCCGACAATCACCGCCACCGTCGCCACCGCCGTCCCCACCCGCGGCACCGCGCCCACCATGACCATCATGTAGACAACCCCAAACAGCGCCCCGCTGAGTTGCCATTTCGGCACCTCCAGCAAACTCACTGCATGAACCGGTTCAAAAAACACAATCAGCAACCCGGTCAGTACCGTGCCGACTACAAAGGTCAGCAAGCTGCTGCGCAATACGCCGACCGTTTCGCCCAGACGCCCATTGATCGCCGCCTGCACACTCAACACCGCACCGGCGGCCACCACCACCGCCAACAAAATAATCAGACTCATCATTACCCCCGGGCAATCAGAACAAGTGCCGCAACAATCAGCAGCAAGGCCAGCCAACGTTCACCGTTAACTTTTTTTCGCGTGGCGCCGAACCAGCCGAAATGGTCGATCAAGACGCTCTTGCCAACCTGCCCGGACAGGATCGCGATCATGGTCATCGCAATACCGATATGCGGGGTTGCCAGGGTCAACACCACCACATAGATCGGCCCGAGAAAGCCACCAACCAATTGCCAGCGCGGCAGTTCGCTCAGGGCCGGCCCCTTTTGCGGGCCACTGAGCAACAGCAGGAAAAACAGAATCGCCGAGCCCACCCCGAAAATGCTCAGGGTCGCCCACAAATGACCGACCTGGACACCCAAAGGGCCAAGCAGACCGGCCTCCACGGAAAGGCCCATACCGGCCAGTATCACCAGTGGCAGCAGTAATAAACGCAACCCGGAGTTGGCGACCGGCGCCGGTACTCCCCCCACATCATCAACAGAAGCATGCATAGAAAACACCTGTGTAAAGGAATGATGGCGTGCATTATCGATTGGCATAGCTGTGCGATAAATGGGAGCATTCGGACAACACTTTTGCGCATCTCGCACAGCAGGATCTACCATGCAAGGACTCAACGAATTGGGTTTCAAGGCGCTTCGGCTGTTTGTCGCGGTGCTCGACCACGGCAGTTTTTCCGAAGTCGCCCGCCGCGAAGGCGTGGCGCCGTCTTCGATTTCCCGCCAGATCCAATTGATCGAACAGGCCCTCGGCCAGCAATTGCTCTACCGCCACACCCGCGCCGTCATGCCTACCGAAGCTGGCCGAGTGCTGGGCGATCACGCGCGGCGGGTGCTGGTGCAATTGGAGGAAGCCGAACAGGCGTTGCAGGAACAACAAGCCGAACCGAGCGGACTGGTGCGCATCAATGCGCCGGTGGTCTTCGGTCAGCGGCACCTGTCACCCTGGCTGGGGCAACTGTGCGCGCGTTATCCGAAGCTGCAACTGGATATCCAGCAAACCGACAGCTATGTCGCACCGTTGCAGGAAGGCGCAGACCTGCTGTTTCGCATCGGTTCGCTGCACGACTCGAGCATGCAGGCGCGGGTGCTGGCGCCGCAGCGCTTTCAGGTCGCGGCGAGCCCGGCTTACCTGGAACGCCACGGCAGGCCCGAGCATCCCGACGAACTGGCCAACCACCAGTGCCTGGCCTACAAAGGCGTGGCTGGCCTGCAACGCTGGTTTTTCCGCAAGGGTACACAGCCGTGGGTACCGTATTCGGTGAAAGGGTCAATTACCGGCAACCACGCCGACACCCTGACGCAAGCCGCTGAACAGGGTTTGGGCCTGGTGATGTTTCCGTCATGGTTGATTGGCGAGGCGGTGCGCAGCGGCACGCTGGTGCCGGTGCTGGGCAACTATCAGGTATCCAACAGCCTGGAGCCGCAGCAGATCGCGATACTCTGGCCCGGCAGCCGACGCCTGTCGGTGAAGGTCAGGACGGTGATCGACTACTTCGTCCAATGCTTTGGCGAAGTGCCGTATTGGGACAGGTCATGACCCCTCAGGCGGAAAAGTTGCGCTTCTGTGGCGAGGGAGCTTGCTCCCGCTTGGCTGCGTAGCAGCCTTAAAAAAGCGGTGAGCGCTGCGCACTCAAGCGCGAGCAAGCTCGCTCGCCACAAAAAGCATCGCTGATCAGATTCGGAACTGCCCGACCAGACCGCCCAACCGCTGTCCCAGGTCGGCCAAACTGCGCGAAGTCTGCGCGCCGAGTTGGGTTTCATCGGCAACGTTGTCCACCGCCACCGCGATCTGGTGCACGCTGCGGTTGATCTCTTCCGCCACGGCGGTCTGCTCCTCGGCGGCGCTGGCGATCTGTGCGTTCATCGAATTGATGGTGGCGATCAACTGCGCCATCGTATCGAGCGAAGCACCCGCCTCATTGGCCTGCGCGGACGTGCCGTCACCGGCTTCGCTGGAACGTTGCATGGCTTCTACCGCCGATTGGGTGCCGGCCTGCAAGCGGTCGATCATGCCCTGGATTTCCTGGGTGCTGATCTGCG
>NZ_RCOE01000301.1:0-3582 GCF_004321495.1 Pseudomonas sp. Sample_10 | reverse complement strand
GATGCCGTGGACGATTAATTAACTTTTGCGTGCTGAATTTTCGGGCATTGTGCTGTCCTAGGACCGTACTTTCGCGAGAAAGCCGCAGAACAATGAAAAACAGTTGCCTGGCCGATTGGCAACCTGAGGAGTAAGCACTAGAGTATGCGCGCGCAAAACGGGCTTGAGCCTTTCGCACATCGTTGTCGCGTTTATTACGAAGACACCGATGCGGGCGGCATCGTGTATTACGTCAATTACCTCAAGTTTATGGAACGGGCTCGAACCGAGCGGCTACGAGAACTGGGCTTTGCCCAATCGCAGCTGGCAGGGGAGGACCTGTTGTTCGTCGTGCATTCCAGCGAAGCGCGCTACCACGCGCCGGCGCGACTGGACGACGAGCTGCTGGTAAGCGCTGAAGTAATCGAATTGAACCGTGCCAGCCTGCGCTTCAAACAGCAGGTCAGGCGGGCAACGGATGATGCGCTGCTCTGTGAAGGGCAGTTTCTGGTGGCCTGTGTGCGCACTGACAGTTTAAAACCCCGGGCCATTCCCGAAGCTCTACGAGCGGCCTTTGCCGACGTGAGCGGCGCGGGTACTCACTCAAAGCAGGAGATAAAGCGTGGAAGCTAACGTCGTCGACCATTCCTCCATGTGGAGCCTGGTCAGCAATGCCAGTATCGTGGTGCAACTGGTAATGCTGACCCTGGTAGCCGCATCGGTGACCTCATGGATCATGATCTTTCAGCGCAGCAACCTGCTGCGCGCCGGTCGACGTGCCCTGGAGAGCTTCGAGGAGCGCTTCTGGTCGGGTATCGACCTGTCCAAACTCTACCGCCAGGCCGGCAGCAACCCGGACCCTGATTCGGGTGTCGAGCAGATCTTCCGCGCCGGTTTCAAGGAATTCTCCCGTCTGCGCCAGCAGCCAGGCGTTGACCCTGAAGCGGTCATGGAAGGCGTAGCCCGTGCCATGCGCGTCGCGATCTCCCGCGAAGAAGAAAAGCTCGAGCAAAGCCTGCCGTTCCTGGCCACCGTCGGTTCCGTGAGTCCGTACATCGGTCTGTTCGGTACTGTGTGGGGCATCATGAACTCCTTCCGCGGCCTGGCGACTGCCCAGCAAGCAACGCTGGCAACTGTTGCACCCGGTATCGCCGAAGCACTGATCGCTACCGCGATTGGTCTGTTCGCCGCGATTCCTGCCGTTATCGCCTACAACCGTTTTGCCGCTCGCAGCGAAACGCTGATCAGCCGCTACTACACCTTCGCCGATGAATTCCAGGCGATCCTGCACCGCAAAGTGCACACCAGCGAAGAATAAGCAGGTAATTTCCAATGGCTTTAATCGCTCGAGCTCGCAAAAAGCGCAAGCCGGTTGCCGAGATGAACGTGGTGCCTTACATCGACGTGATGCTGGTACTGCTGGTCATCTTCATGGTGACCGCGCCGATGCTCAATCAGGGCGTGAAAGTTGATCTGCCCAAGGTTTCCAGCGAAGCCTTGCCGCAGGACAACAACACACAGGTCCTGACCATTTCCATCAAGTCTGACAAGACCTATTACTGGAACCTTGGCAGCGAAGTCGACACCGAGAAGCAGCAGGACAGGGCGATGACCCTGCCGCAGATGACCGATGCGGTGACCAAGATCATTCGCGTCGGCAACGAAGGCGGCAAGCGTACCCAGGTCTTCATTCGCGGCGACAAGAGTGTCGACTACGGCTCTGTCATGGGCGCCATGGGCGGGTTGCAGAAGGCCGGCGTCGGTAATGTTGGCTTGATTACCGAGGCGCCCTGATGCAGCAACAGCGAGAGCCGTCCGCCTCGGAAAGCTACTTCTGGCCTAGTGTCTGGGCGATTGGCTTGCACGTGCTGGTGTTCGGCATGCTGTTTGTCAGTTTCGCCTTTACCCCGGAGTTGCCGCCGGCCAAGCCGATTGTCCAGGCGACCCTGTACCAGCTGAAATCGAAAAGTCAGGCGACCACCCAGACCAATCAGAAGATTGCGGGTGAGGCGAAGAAATCCGCCGCGCGCCAGACCGAAGTCGAGCAGATGGAGCAGAAAAAGGTCGAGCAGGAAGCGGTGAAGGCTGCGGAACAAAAGAAAGAAGAAGCGGCTCAAAAGGCCGAGGAAGCCAAGAAGGCCGACGAGTCGAAGAAAGCGGAAGAGGCGAAAAAGGCTGATGAAGCCAAGAAAGCCGATGAAGCGAAGAAGACCGCCGAAGCCAAGAAGGCAGAAGAGAAACAATTGGCTGATATAGCCAAGAAGAAAGCGGAAGAAGAAGCCAAGAAGGCTGCTGAAGAAGAGGCCAAGAAAGCGGCCGCTGAAGAAGCGAAGAAAAAGATCGTCGAAGACGCGAAGAAGAAAGCCGCCGAAGACGCCAAGAAGAAAGCTGAAGCTGAAGAGGCGAAGAAGAAAGTCGCCGAAGACGCGAAGAAGAAAGCTGCTGCCGATGCTGCGAAGAAGAAAGCGCAGGAAGCGGCACGTAAATCCGCCGAAGACAAAAAGGCTCAGGCCCTGGCAGATTTGCTTTCCGACACGCCGCAGCGTCAGCAGGCCTTGGCCGATGAGCAGGGTGACGAAGTCGCCGGCAGTTTCGATGACCTGATTCGCGCTCGTGCAGCGGAAGGCTGGGCTCGTCCACCTTCGGCCCGCAAAGGCATGACGGTCGTGTTGCAAATCGGCATGTTGCCGGACGGTACGGTGACTTCGGTCAGCGTGGCCAAGTCCAGTGGCGACGGTCCGTTCGACGCATCGGCTGTGGCAGCGGTGAAGAATATTGGACGTTTGACAGAAATGCAGGGAATGAAGCCGAGTGATTTCGCTCCGTATCGTTCATTCAAGATGACATTCACACCTGAGGATCTAGCCTTGTGAGAAACCTTCTTCGAGGAATGCTCGTCGCTATCTGCTGCATGGCAGGATTGGCGATGGCAGATGAAAAAAACATTCTGGTCACCAGCGGCAGTGATCGGGCTACCCCGATCGCCGTTGTGCCGTTCGGTAACCAGGGCGGCAGCGTGCTGCCGGACGACATGGCGGAAATCATCGGTAACGACCTGCGCAACTCGGGTTACTACTCGCCGATTCCAAAGCAGAACATGATCAGCCAGCCAAGCCAGGCCAGCGAAATCATCTTCCGTGACTTCAAGGCGCTTGGCGCCCAGTACGTCATGGTCGGCAGCATTGTTCCGGCGGGCGGTCGCCTGCAGGTGCAATACGCACTGTTCAACGTTGCCACCGAGCAGCAAGTGCTGACGGGCAGCGTGTCTGGCGGCGTCGACCAATTGCGCGACATGTCGCACTACATCGCCGATCAGTCGTTCGAAAAGCTCACCGGTATCAAAGGTGCCTTTTCGACCCGCCTGTTGTACGTGACGGCCGAGCGTTTCTCCGAGAAGAACACGCGCTACACACTGCAACGTTCGGACTATGACGGTGCCCGTGCCGTGACCCTGCTGCAATCGCGCGAGCCGATCCTGTCGCCGCGTTTCGCACCGGATGGCAAGCGCATCGCTTACGTCTCGTTCGAGCAGAAGCGTCCGCGCATCTTCATGCAGAACATCGACACCGGTCGCCGTGAGCAGATCACCAACTTCGAAGGCCT
>NZ_RCOE01000161.1:0-28178 GCF_004321495.1 Pseudomonas sp. Sample_10 | reverse complement strand
AACCAGCGGATCGAACCGGTCAATCGCTACGTTTACGACAGCCTCTACCAGTTGACCGAAGCCTGCGGGTGGGAGGCGGGGAGCGCCAGCAAAGGTCCACACTTTTCGACCTTTGACGACCCCGCACCGCGTGCGAACTTCCGCCAGGTCTATCGTTACGACGCGGGTGGTAATCTGCTGGAGCTGACTCACGAAGGTCCGCAAAACCATGGTCATCGAATGCTCGCGGCGGCACACAGCAACCGTTGCTTGCCGGTGCTGGAAGGCGTGGAACCGGATGAGGACGACTTCCGCCGAGGCTTCGACGGCAACGGCAACTTGCTCAAGTTACAACCGGGGCAGGCATTGGCCTGGGACCTGCGCAACCAGTTGGGCGAAGTGCGGCCGGTGGTGCGCGACTCGGGCGTCAATGACCGCGAACGTTATGTCTACGGTGCCGACGGGATGCGCCTGCGCAAAGTCCGCGAGACGCTGGCCCATGCCCGGACGTTGGTCGCTGAAACCCGCTATCTGCCGAGCCTGGAGCTGCGCAAATACAGCGGTACGGGCGAGGTGTTGCAGGTGATCAGTGTGCAGGCAGGGCGCAGCAGCGTACGAGTGTTGCATTGGGACTCAGAGCCGCCGAAGGACAGCGCCAATGACCAATACCGCTACCACCTGAACGACCATTTGGGCTCCTGCACCCTGGAGCTTGACGATGACGGTGAGGTGATCAGCCAGGAACGTTATCACCCGTTTGGCACCACCGCGTGGTTCGCCGGACGCGGGGAGGTGGAGGCGAGTTACAGAACGGTGCGTTATTCGGGGAAGGAGCGGGATGCGACGGGGTTTTATTACTATGGCTTCAGGTATTACGTGGCCTGGTGGCAACGGTGGTTGAATCCGGATCCCGCGGGGGATGTTGACGGAATGAACTTGTTCAACATGGTCGGAAATCAGCCAGTCGTATTCAGGGATGAACAGGGACTGGCCCCTGTATTTGGAGAAGGGATGGAAGGCCAGGTCACGACGGAGGCCGCCAACCAGGATCGAGAAAATACGCGGGAGCCGGAGTTTATTTATTACATTGTTAAAGATCTAAGAGAGCGATTGTCTTCAGTTGATGAGCGTTCGGAAGGTAGGGCGGACCTTGTTGCAAACATGTTTACGCATAAAGTTGTCCTAAGGACAATCGTAATGACAGAGCCAAAATCGAAGAATGCCGACAAGGCCAAAGTTAGCAAATATTTCAATATGATTAATAAATATGAGTGGGAGTTTAAGCAGAATTACAAATATTCAGACTCTGGCCGTGTCTTTGCTAATGATATTTTTAGGCATCAGTATAAAGTGGCAGCGCAAAGAAATAATAATTACGGTGAGCTTCCCAGTGTTATTCGAAGGTCAAAGGTAAAAAATCAGATAACACTGGACAAGACGCAAGGGCTTGAAAGTGGTAGCTCTGAGTTATTGGAAGCTTTTTTTCAGACACCCAATGGCAAGACTACGCAAAGGGTGATTGAGGATTTTGGTCTGATTGCGACAGCGGTAACAAAAGAGTTGAATGGTAAAGACTTGGATTTTGTCGTAGCGGTTAAACCGATGGGAAATTATGAAACTGTTGTTTACTCTCCGGTGAAACCTATAAGCAGGAGGCCGGTGTCGAAAGCTATAGTGATTCCGAATAATTAAATTGGAGTAAATTAAGAAAAAAGCCCTCACCCAACCCACTGCGGATTAGGGACGCGGTGGGGTGAATGGGGGCTGTTTCACCAATCGCTTACTGCGCGATCGTCTTCACCGCAACCCCACGCTCAACCGGGGTCGACCGCCCGTAGATATCTTCAAACCGCTCGATATCGTCCTCACCCAGATAACTCCCCGACTGCACTTCAATGATCTCCAGCGGAATCTTCCGGGTTACGCAGGCGATGCACCGAAGCAATCGGTAATTTTGGCGGTTGTAAGCAAAACTCGTTTTTTCGGTAATGCACCAATAACCCGGTTTTGCATTTGCAGTCTCGTGACCGTCCGTCTGTCCTGTAATTTCTGACAGTAGGCAAGTGTCTGAGCGGAGGGTTTAGATGAGGAGAGTGAATCCAGAGCGGCTAATATGCCAACCACCCTTTCAATCCACCGCCACACCCCGAGCCTGACCGCGATTGACCCTTGTGGGTTGGTGGTGCGTGCCGTGGGTTACTGGCGAGGCATCGACGGCGTCCTCCCGCAGACACGGGTCAACCGCACGGTCCATGTTTGGGCGGGGCGTGCGATTGCGCAGTGGGATCCGCGACTGTTTCCGGATGCGTCGGCTCCAGCCAATCTACAAACGACTCATGCCCTGTCCGGTGCAGAATTGAGTACGAGCAGCGTCGATGCCGGGTGGCGTGTTGCGCTGTTGGGTGACGCGGGGCAACCGATCTACCACTGGGATGGCCGTGGCTCGCAGCGCTGGATGCAGTACGACACTCAGCTGCGCCCGGAATCGGTGTTCGAGCAAGCTGTGGACGGCGAAGCGCTTTGCACGGAGTGCTTGAGTTACGGCGCGAGCGATCAGGCCTCTGCCGAGCGCAACCAATGCGGACAACTGATCCGCCACGATGACCCGGCGGGCTCGCAGCGATTTACCGAGTTCGGATTGCATGGCGCAGTGCTGGAGCAGACACGGCATTTTCTGAACGATCTGACGCTGCCGGATTGGCCGGAGCCGACAGTGGATCGCGAGTGGCTGCTGGAACCGGGCGAGGGCGCCACCACTCGTTCGCAGGTCAATGCGTTGGGCGAGGTCTCCCATCAAACCGATGCCAAGGGTCACCGCCAGTTGTTCAGCCAGACCCTCGATGGCCAGTTGCGCGAGGTTCGCCTGCAACTCAAGGGCACACCCACCCCGAAAACGCTGCTCAGCGCCATCACCTATAACGCCCACGGCCAGACCGAACGGGAAACCGCCGGCAACGGCGTCATCACCACGCTGCAATACGCTGCTGAAGATGGCCGCCTGATCCAGCTTCAGGCCAAACGTGGCACCGACACCCTGCAAAACCTGCGTTACGCCTACGACCCGGTGGGCAACGTGCTGAGCATCGAAGATGCCGCGCTGCCGATTCGTTATTTCGCCAACCAGCGGATCGAACCGGTCAATCGCTACGTTTACGACAGCCTCTACCAGTTGACCGAAGCCTGCGGGTGGGAGGCGGGGAGCGCCAGCAAAGGTCCACACTTTTCGACCTTTGACGACCCCGCACCGCGTGCGAACTTCCGCCAGGTCTATCGTTACGACGCGGGTGGTAATCTGCTGGAGCTGACTCACGAAGGTCCGCAAAACCATGGTCATCGAATGCTCGCGGCGGCACACAGCAACCGTTGCTTGCCGGTGCTGGAAGGCGTGGAACCGGATGAGGACGACTTCCGCCGAGGCTTCGACGGCAACGGCAACTTGCTCAAGTTACAACCGGGGCAGGCATTGGCCTGGGACCTGCGCAACCAGTTGGGCGAAGTGCGGCCGGTGGTGCGCGACTCGGGCGTCAATGACCGCGAACGTTATGTCTACGGTGCCGACGGGATGCGCCTGCGCAAAGTCCGCGAGACGCTGGCCCATGCCCGGACGTTGGTCGCTGAAACCCGCTATCTACCAAACCTGGAGCTGCGCAATTACAGCGGTACGGGCGAAGTGTTGCAGGTGATCAGCGTCCAGGCCGGTCGCAGCAGTGTAAGGGTGCTGCATTGGGAATCGGCGCCGCCGAACGACATCGGCAACGATCAATACCGCTACCACCTGAACGACCATTTGGGTTCCTGCACTTTGGAACTCGACAATGACGGTGAAGTGATCAGCCAGGAGCGTTATCACCCGTATGGCACCACCGCGTGGTTTGCCGGGCGCGGGGAGGTGGAGGCGAGTTACCGAACTGTGCGTTATTCGGGGAAAGAGCGGGATGCGACGGGGCTGTATTACTACGGGTTCAGGTATTACGTGGCGGAGTGGCAACGGTGGTTGAATCCGGATCCGGCGGGACCTGTCGATGGGCTTAATCTGTATGCAATGGTCAGGAATAATCCCGTTACGTTAAGGGATGCCCAAGGCGCCGTCGCAGAGGTGCCTCAACAACTCAACTGGATTTGGTTGGGTAGCCCGCTGCCGGAGCAAAGTGCGCGCAATATCAATGACTTTATAAGTAGTGCGGCTGGCTACAGCGGAACGCTTTGGGTGGACAGACAAGTCGGGTCAGGCCGGCATGCAGTATCGCTGAGCAAGGTGAGCCGCAACGTGCGGATCAGAAACATTTCAGACGCTTTTGAAGGACTCGACTCTCGGCTAGAAGCTGCGTTCGAGCGCGAGCGTTCCGGACCGTTCAAGAACTTTGCCTCAGCCAGTGATATCGCGCGGGTTGCGCTCTTAAGCCGAGGAGGAGTGTATGCCGATGTCGATATGCAGTTGAGGGCGGACTTCCCTGCTCAAGATGCACCGCTCGGTGCCCGGGCCTACGTTTTTCCCGATAACACACTGGCAAACGGTGTGTTGGCCGCACCGGCAAACTCACCCGTTATCGCCCAGGCACTGAGCTCTATTGCCACTGCCTATTCAGACTCGTCATCCAGCACTTGGACGACCAAGCGAGCGTTTCCGGGGGCTGCCGAGATTGCCCGGCAGGAAAGTGTAAAGGAACAAGTTATCTCGCCGTACAGAGCGAAAGTGGTGGCAATGCGCGCGAAACTGGGTAACAGCTCCGAAGCCTATCGTGCCCGTTACATCGAAAAGTCCCATGAACTGGCTGATCTCGTTAACACGGACCGTGACCACTTCCTGCGGTCCACCCGCATGAAAGAAACGCTTCGTGTGACGGGACCACAAATGCTGAATTTAGCTTTCCAAGCAGTACATGAAAATTTTTCCATTGAACACCGCGAGCTCGTCAACTTTGCACCGGATCAGTTCGAGGCCATCGATGCTAACGGATCTTCAACCTATCGCCGTCCTGCCTTGATGCGCCGGGCGTCTTTTTGACGTCCATTTGGGCCTCGGCAGGTTTTATGAGCAGGTGATCAGCAAGAAAACCAGGGCTGCGACCTTCTGATGGGGAGGCTTTATACGTCATGCTTTTGCGTGACGGCGAGAATACTCATCCAGCAGATAAAAAAGCCCCCGGCCAACCCGCTGCGGATAGGGAACGCAGCCGGTGGGGCGGGGGCTCAAGTCTACTGAACGTTACTGCGCGATGGTTTTCACCGACACGCCACGCTCGATTGGGGTCGAGCGCCCGTAGATATCTTCAAACCGCTCGATATCGTCCTCACCCAAGTAACTACCAGATTGCACTTCGATGATCTCGAGTGGAATCTTCCCCGGGTTACGCAGGCGGTGCACCGAAGCAATCGGAATGTAGGTCGACTGGTTCTCGGTGAGCAGGAACACGTTTTCGTCGCAGGTCACTTCGGCGGTGCCGCTGACGACGATCCAGTGTTCGGCACGGTGGTGGTGCATCTGCAGCGACAGGCACGCGCCCGGCTTGACCGAGATGTGCTTGACCTGGAAGCGGCCGCCCATGTCCACCGAGTCGTAGGAGCCCCACGGACGGTAGACCTCGCAATGGTTCTGGGTTTCAGTGCGGCCCTGTTCGTTGAGGGTGTTGACCATTTGTTTCACGCCTTGGACCTTGTCCTTGTGCGCGATCATCATGGCGTCCTTGGTTTCGACCACGACGATGTTTTCCAGGCCGATCACCGACACCAGTTTGCCGTTGCCGTGGATCATGCAGTTTTTGCTGTCCTGGATGACCACGTCGCCTTTGGTGACGTTGCCGTTGGCGTCTTTTTCGTTCACTTCCCACAACGACGACCAGCAGCCGACATCGCTCCAGCCAGCCGTCAGCGGTACGACGCAGGCGCGTTGGGTTTTTTCCATCACCGAGTAGTCGATGGAGTTGTCCGGGCAGCAGGCGAAAGTGGCTTCGTCGAAAGTGATGGTGTCGTTGGTCTGCTCGCTGCGCTCCAGGGTCAGCAGGCAGGTGTCGTAGATGTCCGGATCGTGCTTTTTCAGTTCTTCGAGGAAGCGGCTGGCGCGGAACAGGAACATGCCGCTGTTCCAGAAGTAGCCGCCGGATTGCACGTATTCGGTGGCACGTTTCACGTCGGGTTTTTCGACGAAGTGCGATACACGGCTGACGCCTTCAGGCAGCAGCGAATCGTTGGTCGACTTGATGTAGCCGTAACCGGTTTCCGGTTTAGTTGCCGGTACGCCGAACAACACCATTTCGCCGTTTTCCGCCGCCACAGTGGCCAGGGCCAGGGCGCGTTGCAGGGCTTTCTGGTCTTCCAGTACGTGATCGGCCGGGAGCACCAGCATCAGTTCGTCACGACCTTCGTTAACCAGCATCATCGCGGTCAGGGCCACGGCCGGTGCAGTGTTGCGACCGAACGGTTCCATCAGGATGCGCTGGGTTTCCAGTTTGCGGGCCGCCAGTTGCTCATTGACGATGAAGCGGTGGTCCTTGTTGCAGACCACGATCGGCGTGTCCATGCCTTCGAACACCAGGCGTTCCAGGGTTTGCTGGAACAGCGTGTGTTCGCCGGTCAGCGCCAGGAACTGTTTAGGGAACTGCTTACGGGAAAGCGGCCAAAGACGTGAGCCACTACCACCTGACAAGATCACCGGAATCATGTTGTTACTCCTTGCAAATCGTTTGGTTAGAGCTACTTCGTTCTGTCGTTTCACTCTTGTTCTTGTTCCGTGTCCCCGTTGATTCCTCGATCCCTGTGGGAGCTGGCTTGCCAGCGATGGCATCAACTTGGTGCATCTGTTTCACCGAGTCGTCTGCATCGCGGGCAAGCCCGCTCCCACAGGGAAATGGGTCAACCGGACGAATTAATTAGCGCGTCGATACCGGGCGTTTTACCCAGACTGGCGACAGGCTGCTGCCGTTGCCGGTGACGTACAGCACTGCCGCTTCACCGCGTTCCAGGGCGACGGGTTTCACGTCGCCGACTTTCGTTGCGCCATCGTATAGCGCCAGGCTGACTTTCACCGGGTTGATTTCACGTTCGCCACGGCCCTTGGGTGCGACGTTCGGCACCACGTCGGTCTTGCCGTCGGCGGTTTTCAGGGTCAGTGCCTTGTCGCTGAGGTTCTGCACGCGCACCAGGGATTTCTGCTTGTTCTTGAACGGCGGCTCTTCGATCAGTTGCGGCGCGCCGCTGGCGTTGTTGACCAGGGTGTAATAGTGATCGCCGGCCAGTTTCACCGGCAGGGTCTGGCTGCCGACCTTGGCGCTGTAGTCACCGCCCGGCATGAAGCTGAAGTCACTGCTGGACAGCGGTGCGACGTCGCTCAGGCTGGTGCTGCCGACGGTGGCGCTGACTTCGGCGTTGCTGGCGTTGTAGATACGCACGAAGGATGAACCTTTCGGTGCAGTCGGGCCGTACAGCGCAGCATCGCCACCGGCGAAGGCCTGCATCGAGAGCACACTCATACCAGCAACCAGTGCAAAGGTCTTGGCGAGACGACGCGGAGTAGTAGTGAAAGTCATGGTAGTACCTCTCTCTTTCAGTTTTGCGCCCGGTCGGGCGTCTCGGATTTAGTGTTTGCGGCTACGTTTTGTTGGCGGGCGCCGGCTTGTTTAAGCTCTGCGACCCACTGCGGGTCGGCGTCGCCGATTTCGTTGTTCACAGGCAGATATCGTTCAGGAAACTCCCAGATCAGCACTTGTGGCGGGCTGTTCTTGAAAGCATCGCTTTTGAGGTAGCTGAGCATTGGCAGAATCGGGCCGTGGCCGTCTTCGGCGTAATTGACCACGTCGCTGTTCAGCGCTTGCTTGAGCGCACCGACGAAGTTCCAGTTGGGGTTGGCGCTGTAGCTGGTGCCGATCAGGGCCACCGGCACTTCGGTGTTGGCAAACAGCGCGTCGTCACCGGCCGCTTGATCTTCAGCCGCGACCGTATTGCGCTTCTGCAGAGGCTCCTGCTTGGGCATCAGGTTTTCGAACAGCGGGTCCAGTGGCAGGAACAGCCGCAGGTCGCCCTTGTGCGTAACGGTTTCCGCAGGTTCGGTGACGAAGCGCTGTGGCTCGCCGCTCAGCGGGTACTTGTCGGCAATGGTCTTGGCCAAACGGTTGGCCGCGATCTCGGCACCTTGTGGTGTCCAGTGGGTGTCGGTGCGCAGGAACACCTGCTGACCGTTCTGCTTGGCCTGTTGCAGCGGGCCGAGCAGGTCAGGAGCAAGGATGCGGTCGGCAGCCAGACGCTTGTGGAAGTCCTGGTAAAGGTTGGCGTGGATGCTGGCCGGTTTTTCCTCGCCCAGATGCTCCGGATACAGACGCACCTTGGCCGGTACCACCGCCATTACCAGTTTCACGCCTTTCTCTTTGAGGGTCTGGCGTACGCCTTCAACCAGCGCGTAGTTGCCTTGCAGGTTCAGCTCTTCGTTGACGGTCGGGTGGAATTCTTCATCGCTGTACAACCACTGGTCGCGTCCGAGCACCACGCCCGGACGACCTTCGTTGAACAGTTTGAAATCCAGCGCCGCCCAGAGGTTGGTGCCAAGACGCTTGATCGGAAACTCGTCGTCGTAGTGGGTTTCCACCGCCTTGGTCCAGCGGCCGTTGAGCACCGTCGCATCGGCGTTGGTGCTGAAGCCCAGGAAGCTGCGAACCGACCACAGGCCGAGGGCGAGCAGCGTCACCAGGAACAGGGCGATGTAGAAGATGCGTAATGAGCGGGTCATGGTCAGATCCCTCAGAACTGGAAGTAAAGGAACGGCGAGAAGCTTTGCGCCGAGAGTTTGAGAATCGAGGCGATGAACAGCAGCAGCACCAGCGCCCGCATCACATAACGCGACCAGTCAGCGGTCCAGTAGGCCGGTTGCACCTGGGCGTCGACGCCGACGGTGTAGCCAGGCTGGTGAATGCTCGCCGGGTTATCCCCAGGCGCGGCCTTGATCAGACCCGGTTCGCTGGCGGCCGGGCCATCGCTGTCCACGTTCAGCGCAGGCTTGGTCTTGCCCGCAGGCTGGTTGCTGTAGAAGTCACGCAGGCCAAAGAACGCCAGGGTCACGTAGGCGACGATCAGCGTTGCCACTTGCAGACCGGTGAGGCTGGCCTGGTTGAGTTCCGACAGCGACCAGTCGCCGAAGCTGAACATCGCGCCATACATGCGACCGGCGACGTGCAGGTTTTCTGCACGGAAGATCACCCAGCCCATCACCACCAGCAGGAAGGTCAGCGCCCAGCGGATCGGGTTGAAGCTGCGCGGCGAAGTGTTCAGGCCCAGGGCCTTTTCAATCGCCAGCCACATGCCGTGCCACGCACCCCAGACGATGTAGGTGATGTTAGCGCCGTGCCACAGGCCACCGAGCAGCATGGTCAGGAACAGGTTGCGATAGGTGGTCAGCGTGCCTTTACGGTTGCCGCCCAGGGTGATGTACAGATAGTCACGCAACCAGGTCGACAGGCTGATGTGCCAGCGGCGCCAGAACTCGGTGATCGACTGACTGATGTACGGCTGCTTGAAGTTTTCCATGAAGCGGAAACCCATCATCAAGCCCAGGCCGATGGCCATGTCGCTGTAGCCGGAGAAGTCGAAGTACAACTGCGCGGTGTAGGCCAGTGCCCCCAGCCAGGCATCGCCCGTGGTCGGGTTTTGCAGGGCGAAGCAATGGTCGGCCACCACCGCGAGGGTGTCGGCGATGAAGACTTTCTTGATGAAACCCTGCATGAACCGCGTGCAGCCCTCGGAGAATTTGTCGAGGGTGTGCGTGCGGTTGTTGAACTGGTCGGCGAGGTCGCGAAAACGCAACACGGGACCTGCGATCAAGTGCGGGAAAATCGCCACGAACGCCGCGAAGTCGATCAGGTTGCGGGTCGCCGGGGTGTCGCCACGGTAGACGTCGATGATGTAGCTGATGGACTCGAAGATGTAGAACGAGATACCGATCGGCAACAGCACGTGGGTCAGAATGAACGGCTCCAGGCCCACCGACGTCATCATCGCGTTGATGCTGTCGACGCCGAAGTTGGCGTACTTGAAGTAGCCGAGGATGCACAGGTCGACAGCCACGCCGAGCAGCAACCAGCGTTGTGCCGGTTTGGTCCGGACACCGGCGGCACCGACCTTCAGGCCGATCCAGTAGTTCCACAGCGTGACCGCTGCGAACAGCGCCAGAAAGTCCACACGCCACCAGGCATAGAACACGTAGCTGGCAATCAGCAGCAACAGATTGCGATAGCGTTGCCCGCTCAGGTAGTACAAGCCGAGAAAGATCGGCAAGAACAAAAACAGGAACACGTTGGACGAAAAAACCATCCCGATCTCTCCTTGTTTGAACCAACAGTCAAGGGCCAACGGCCCCCCCAAACCCCCCACCGAAAACCGGGGGAGGTACATGATCGTTCCCACGCTCTGCGTGGGAATGCCTCAATGGACGCTCTGCGTCCGCTTCGGCATGTGACGCGGAGCGTCACGGGCTGCATTCCCACGCAGAGCGTGGGAACGATCAGCGTTGACTCAACTGCCCTTTTTGCCCTTTTCATTGGCCGGGTCGTAGACCCGGGTCAAGTCTCCACCCAGGCGGAAAGTCTTGAACGGTTGCATGTCATGCTTCTTCTCCAGCACGTCCGGCGCGCAGGTGTAGAGCGAGCAGAACGGTTCGAGCCAGGCGAATTTCGAATCGACCTTGAGGTCGGTCATGTCCTGTTCCTTACCGTTCTTCTGCTCGAATTCGTCCGGATCCTTGACCCCGGCGAGTACCCGATCACCCAGGCGTTTCAACGCGCCGTTGTTTTCCTGGCGCAGGTCCACTCCGTTGACCTGGGCGAAACTGGCGATCATCGCCAGTGGCGGCAGGGCATAGTTGTGGTAGGCCAACGCACGTTGCTGACGCTTGAGTTCGTTAGGCAAAAAGCCCTGGGCGTCGACCTGATTGGCGCCGACCTTGTATTCCTTCACGGCCCAGTCGAACAGGTCGCGGCGGTTGGTGGCGACGGCGGTTGCCATCACCGACCAGGCGGCCCAGTACGAATGGTTGTTGGTTTTTTCCAGCGGCAGGTTGTCCCAATCGCTGACCACCTGGTCGGCCATCTTGCTGAACCAGGCCTCGATCAGCTGCGACTCTTGCTGATGATTGGCCAGCGGACGGGAGTCGGAAAACTTCAGGCGAATGTACGAGGACGCCATGCTGCCCAGTGCCCATTTGCGCATCGACTTGCCGGTGTGGTTGAAGTCCTTGGACATCAACGCATCCGCCTTGGCCCATGCCGTAAGCCAGTTGAGCGTGCATTCCAGTTGTTCCGGGCGACCGTCACGCATGAATTGCATGACGCGCTTGCTGGTGCCGCGCTCGATCTTGGTGATATCGGCGGTGCTGTCGCGGAAGGCTTTTTCCGATTGCACGTTCAGGGTCGAACGGGCCTTGTCCGAACCTTCGTACTTGCTGCGAAATTGCAGCGAGCCGGTGTACGGCGTCGGCATTGCTTCGCAGCCTTCGCTCTTGTCGCCGGTTTTGACTTTCTCGATCGGCGCGAAGTAACCCTGTGGCGGACGCAAAGGCGCCGCCGCCTGGGTCGCACCGGCGAACATCGCCAGGCTCAAAAGCGTCAGTGTTGCCAGTTTCGGATTTCGCATAGCAGACCTCATTGCCCGGCTGAAGCGGTACGTTGCTCAGCGCCCGGGAACACGTTGCGTTTGCAGATTTTCGCTTCGACTTTCTGTGGCGCGGCGCCCGCTTTTTCCGGGCCCTGGACTTCAACGGCCAGCAGATTCTGCGAGGCCCAGTCTTCGTCCGTGCGCAACTCGAAGGCGAAACGTCCGTCAGTCTCGGAGGTTTCCGGTTTTTCGATCTTGATGTCCTCGTGGCGACCGTTCATGTACCAGAGGGTGGCTTGCAAGGTTTTCACCGACGTGTCGGCGAAGCGGATGTCGACCTGGTGACTGCTGTTACGCAGGTCGAGGTTTTTGCTGTTGACCATCAATTCGTTTTTGCCCGGCTTCAGGGTGGCGCTCCCGGACATCTGTGCATCCTTGCCTTCGCAACCGTTGTCCAGCAACGCCATCATCTGGCGGTAGATGGTTTCCTGGTCGAGGCGATAGAGCGGCGAGAATTCCCAGATGAGAATTTTCGGCGGGTTCTTCTGGAACTCCTCGCTGCCCAGGTACTGCAGCATCGAACCTTCCAGGCCACCGCCGGGGAACGCCACGTTGAGAATGTCGGCGCCGATGGCCTCTTCGAGGAAACCGGCGAAGTTGTAGTTCTTGCCACTGTGGCTGGTGCCGACCAGGGTGATCTCCGGATTGCCGGAGTCGCCGAACAGATCGCCATCGCCTGCTTCACCTTTTGGCTCGGTGGTGAATTGATCCATGTACTGGATCGCGTAGCTGGTGCCACAGAGTTGACCGGCCATGTTGTGCAATGTTCCGGTCTTGCCCATGCGACCCGACTTATGGGTCTCGAATTCACGCTTGGGAATGTCGGCGAAGGCCGGGATCTGCTTGACCTTTTCGGCAACGATTTTCGCTGTGCGCTGCGCGCCGTACGGTGTCCAGTGCTGGTCGCCACGGAAGTAAAAGTCGTGGGCGGGCAGGGTCTCGGGCAGTTGTTCGTTGGTCAGCGGCGACAGGTCCGGCACTACGTAACCCATCTGTGCGAAACGGCCGAGCATGGTCTTGTAGTTGCGCAACGCCTTGTCGAAGTCGTAGCTGGCTTTCTCCGCCGGGTTGAGCTTGTTGCGGTTCACCAGGCCACGGGTCGGCTGGTAAACGATGACCAGTTCCACGCCTTTGCTCTTGAACGCATCGTGCAGTTGTTTCATGCGTTTGTAGCCGGCGGGGGTGGTGTCGAACTCGGTGCGCAAGTCTTCTTGCGTACGGAACAACCAGTCGCCCTGGGCCTGCACCAGCGTGGTGAAATTCTGCTGATAACGTGTGGTGTAATTCTTCGCATCGTGAGCGGCCGGGCAGAGGCTGCAGCACGGTTCAGCGGAAAATTTGGGTGCCTGGACTTCATCGGCACGGGCGCCGCCACTAGCCGCGAGAATGCCCGCGGTCAGGGCCGACAGGCTGAGTAATTTGATCAAGTGTGGGTGCATAAAATTATCCTCAGTCCTGCATTTCGGTCTGGCGTTCGACAGGGTCGATCAGCACGGCTTTCTGCTGGCGTACCAGCAAGTCGAGAATTTCATCCTGGCGCTCACCGAGAATCCCCGAGAAGCTGATGCCACTGGATTTGGTCGGGGCGAGCATGGACACGCGATACAACTCGACGCTCAGCGGCGAGTCGATGGACAGCGGGCCGCTGCCGTTGGCCGCCAGTTCACCGCCGACCACGATCAGCGACACCTGGGCGTCGAACGGGTCGAGCTTGATGTCTCGGTCGGTGTTGGTCAGGTCTTTGATGTGGCCATAGACGCCGGTCAAACCGTTGGCCATGGCGATGTTTTCGTAGAGGCGAATGTTCACGCTGTTACGAATGCGGATGCCGTGGCGGCGGTTGCTGACGACTTTGTTGCCCCACAGCAGGTTGTCGGCACTCTCGTAGAGGGTGATGCCGTCGGTGTGGTTCTGGTAGATCTCGTTGTAGGCGATCAGGTTGTTGACGCTGTTACGGTCGATCACCAGGCCCGACAACTTGTTGTCGTAGCTGCGGTTGTTGAAGATGAAGCTGTCGTTGACCTCACGGGAAATAATGATCCCGTGCTTCTTCTTCGTTCCGTACACCGTGTTGTCGGCAATGATCAGGCCGTGGGAACGGTCGTGGGGGTCGATGCCGTAGACGATGTTGTCTTTGTAGGTGTTGCCCTTGACTACGAAGTTGCTGGTTTCGTAGCAGTAGAAGCCGTACCACATGTCCGAGAATTCGGAACCGACGATCCAGCCAGTCGGCTCAGGACGCTTGAGCACCTTGGCCATGTTCGGCGTGTACTGGGAAATACTCACGCCGTAGGACTTACTGTTGGCATAACCGAAACTGGCGAGCTTGCTGTTGGCGATGTAGGTCTCGGTGCCGCCCCATGCCAGCAGGAACGGACGGAATTCCTTTGGCGACTTGAACGTCGCCGGGCCGTTGTCCTTCTCGCGCCAGCCAGTGATCCTGGTGTCACGCACGAACAATTTGCCGTCGTTGACCAGGAACGAACCGGCTTCCTGGGACAGACGCAATTCCTGGGTCTGTTTGTCGATTTCGAGGATGCCGTTACGGCCGACCACGATCGGCAATCTGGCCAGGAACACACCCGGCGAGGTTTCGCTGAAATACTGCTTGGGCAGCTTCTTCGCCAGGTCCTTGAGGTTCATGTAGCCGTCGTCGACAAAGATCGCCTGAGGGATGCCGTGCTGGCGCACCACCCATTCGGCCATCTTGTTGTCGCCGCCGATGAAGTCCTTCAGAGCGTCTTCCTGCATCATCCGGCGCACACTGATCTTGCCCGCTTTGCCGCGCACGATTTTCGCCGCGATGGCCTCGGCGGTGTAGCCGGAAACGTCCGGCAGCTTCGGCGTGGCCAGTTCCAGCGGCGCGGTCGGTGCACTGCTGACGGTATAGGTCTTGGCCTGTTGCAGCTCCTTGGCCACGGTCGCCTGCTTGCCGGCTAGAGGAGCCGCTGGCTCCACATTGGCGAAGGCAGTCGCGCTGGCCAGCAGCATGGCGCCGGCCAACAGGCTGATCGAGCCTTTTCGGGCTTGATGATTCATCTGGGAGACTCCCTTCGCAATGTGCATCAGAAGCGCCAGATCACGTCGATGAATGCGCGGTGCATGTACGAGTCGACTTCCTTGCCGTACGCATCACCCGGCTTGAACACGCCGCCACGCAAGCGCACCAGCGCCGAAGGCTCGTCGATCGCCTGGCTCATCGAGGCCGGCAGCAAGCCTTGCTTGAAGTACTTGGTGACGACCAGATCCATTTCCTGACCGAGGTCTTTCTCGCCATCGTTCAGCGGCAGGGAGGTGCTGGAAAGGATTGCGCCGGTCACGTCGTCGGTGTTGTTCTGCACAGCGTCGATGCCGTTGCTGCCGACCGGTTTGTTGCCGTCGACACGCCAGAATTTGTGGTAGATCAGGCTGGCGTCGTATTCGTCGTTGAGCATCCACGAACCGAACAGCGTGGCCGATTGCAGGTTGTTCATTTCGCCACGGAACGCTTCGCCGAAACGGTGCACGCGCGAGCGGGTACCGGTGTAGTTCGAGCGGTTACTTTCCAGGCCGTTCTGTTCGTAGTCTTCGCTGGCACGGGCATAGGCAGCACCCACTTGCCATTGCGGATCGAGGCGCAGACGCACGCCCAGGTCCGTGGCCCAGCCGTCGACATCGCCGCTGCGCTTGGCTTGCGCCGGAGCGCTGCCATCGGCGTTCAGCGGGTTGACCGTGTCGCGGTCACCGCTCATGCCGGTGATGCTGCCCCAGTAGTTGACGGTGTTGGTGTTGCGCCAGTTGTAGGCGTCGCTGTCGGCGGTGAGGCCCAGCCAGCTGATGTCGCCGTTCTGTTTCTTGTCCAGCGAATCGCTGGCTTCGCCGGGCGTCGGGTAATCGAGCTTGCCGTCGTCGTGGGTGTGATGACCACGAATGCCGACCCAGTTGCCCGGTGTCCACTGGTACGCCGCGTCGGCGTAAGCGTGCAGGCGATCCTTGTCTTCAGGGGCCAGTTCTTTCAAGTCGGTGCGGTACTCGCTGAAGCGTTCGGCGATACCCACGTTGGCGCGCAACAGCGTGGTGTCGAAGGTCCAGTTCAGGGCCTCGATATTGGTGTCGCGCCACTGGCCGTCGTCATTGCGCAGGCGCTGGCGACCAAACTTCAGGATCTCGCCAGGGTAGGGCGTGAAGCCGCTGTAGCCGACCCAGAACTCGCGCATCGCCAGGTAGTTCTTCTTGGTTTCGCGGTCGTTGTTGTTGGTGTTCTCGGCACCGTCGGACTGTTGCAGGGTGTCGGTCTCGATGATGTCGGTAGACGTCACCGCCTGACCCATGGCGTAGGCGCTCCACGCGCCGCTTTCGCCATAGACCCACGGACGCAAGTCGAGGCCGAGGCCGTTGACATCGCCACCGCTCTGGGTGCCCAGGTCACGGTCGTCTTCGAACTGACCGGTGATCTTCACGTCCAGGCCAAAGTTCTTGGTGTCTTCAGTCATCGCCGCGAGTGTCGGGCAAGACCAGATCAGCGCGAACGTGAGACCGATACCGGCCTTCATGAATGGATTCAATTTCATAGGGATTCCTCGCCATCTTCTTCTTGCAGGGCATGCAGCGGCAGCGTGTTCTGGCTCAAGTTGCCGCGAACGGCCTGTTCCTGTTTCAACAGACGTTGGGCTTGGGCCAGTTGCGCAGGCGGCAGTTGCGCTTCGAGTGTTTGTGCAAGCTCGGTGGCCTGCGGAGTGTTCTGGGCCTTGGCCAATTGGCTGAAGACGTACGCATTGAGCGGGTCAGGCTTGGTGCCTTTGCCTTGGGAGAACAGCTGGGCGATGGCAAAGTCGGCGCTGTTCTGACCATTGCGCGCAGCGGTCAGCAGGTGATCGAGGGCCTTTTGCGGATAGACCTTGCCCAGGTAGCCACGGCGATAGATCTGGCCGAGGTAGTAATCGGCGGCGACTTCGCGGCCGACGGCTTTCTGGAAGTGTTCTTCGGCGACCTTGGCGTCGGCCGGGACCATCTTGCCTTCGTAGTAGAGTTTACCCAGCAACAACTCGGCACGCGGTTGGTCGGCAGCGCGGCCGTTGTCCAGGTACTTCATCATCTGATCGACGTCGCCCAGTTCGGGGAAGTCGTAGAGCAGTTGCGCGAGGGTGACCCACGATGCCGGGTAACCCGGAGCGATCGGTTCGAGCAACGACTGTGCGGTTTTTTCGTCAGGCGTGCCGAGGTTCGCATCGGCCAGGACACGGGCGACGCTGTCGACACGTTGGGCCGTTACGGTGCCGCGGGCATGACCGGCCTGCATCTGTTTGATCAACTCGGCCTGTTGTTCAGGCTGGGCTTTTTTCTGGTAGACCGTGGCCAGTTCGACGTAGCAGATATCGGTGGTGTTGATCGCGGCTTTGCAGATCTTTTCCACGTCGTCCAGGTGCTGATCGTAAGTGCCTTGGGTGCGATACAACAGCACTTGCGCCAGACCGGCTTCCGGCTTGCCTTCGGCGCGCCATTGGCTGATCTGCTGCTGGGCATTCACGTTGGGGAAGCTGTGCGGGTACTGCAGGTACAGCATCGCCAACGGGATCAAGGTGTTGCCTTCGCCAGCAGCGGCGGCTTTCTTGAGCAGAGTCTCGGCTTCGTGCTGCTCGGCTTCGGTGGAGCCGGGCTTGGCCACCAGCAGGCGACCGAGACGCGCCTGGGCCCGCGGCGAAACGCTGGCAGCGGCGCGGTAGGTCGCCTCGGCCTGTTTCATTTGCGCCGGGTCGCGGCTGTCGACCTGAATGTCGGCCAGGCCGACCTGGGCTTCGCTGTAACCCAGGCTTGCCAACTGTTGATAGTTCGCTGCCGCGGTGGCGGTGTCGCCGCGCTTGAGCGCTTCGTTGGCCAGGCGCTGGTCAGGCAGGCCGGCGCAACCGGCAAGGCTGACGGCCAATGCGACGGCACACAGAGAACCCCTGTAGGAGTGAGCCTGCTCGCGATGCAGACGGCTCGGTGCATCAGACAAACCGCGCGGATCCCATCGCGAGCAGGCTCGCTCCCACAGGGACAGCGGTGTTCTTGGGGTTGGTGGGGTAGTCACGGGCATGTCCTCCGGTTACAGACCAGCAGCCATGGCTTTGTCGATCAGCCAGTTCAGGTTCGGGCCGCGGTCGCTGTTCACTTCAACCGGGCGGCCGGCGAGGGTGCTGTCCAGGGCTTCGTCAGGCTGGATCAGCACGCGAATGTCGGACGACAGGTCGGCGCTTTTCAGGCTGGTGCTGCTGACGATCTTGCCGGTGCGGGTCTTGTCTTCACCGGCGATCTGGAAGCGCACGGCGGTGCCTGGCAATACGTCAGCGAACTGGCGGTAGGTGAAGCGCGCTTCAACGTTGGCTTCGGTGTTGCGCGGCACCAGTTGGAAGATCACGTCGCCCTTGCTGGCGTACTGACCGTTGGCGACCATTTGCTGGGCCACGGTGCAATCGCATGGCGAGGTCAGGGTGCCGGTCATTTGCTTGCCGAACAGTTCTTCAACTTTGGCTGGCGACAGTTGGTCGTCTTCCAGATGGCCCTTGAGCACGTCGAGCATGCTGGTGCTGAACGTCGCCAGCGGTGCGCCCTTGGCGGCCACGCCATCGGACTTCACCAGGCTCTGCACGGTACCGTCGCGGGGCATGGTGATGTTCACGCCCGGCACGCTGACCAGGCCGGCCTGGGCGTGGCTGACGAAGTACATGCCGTACACCGACTTGAAGATGAAACCGAATGCCGCCAGGCCGACGACGAAAATGCCCAGGCTGAAGGTCACGGCTTTCATGCGGCCGAACGCGCTCATGCCGTGGCCGCCGTCCTTGCTCTTGCGCGCCTTGGTGAAGTTGTCGCGCTGCAGGGTCGCCAGCACTTCGCCGATGGTGACGATGTCGCCGGCCAGGTGCGAAGTGATCAGGTGGCGCAAGGTCGAGATGTCTTGCGGTTCCAGGTTCTGGAACTGGCAACCGGTACGACCGGTCTCGCGATCATTGGAGCGCACCTGCAGCTCCACATCCATGGCCAGGCCAAGGTTGTCGATGACGAATTGCAGACGAGCCTTGTATTTGTCGCCGACCTTCAGTGGCAGTTGCCCGGCATTGAAGGCCAGGCCACCGGCGGACAGGTCGATCACTCGCGCTTCGACCGGTGTCCGGTCGGGGCCGAAGAAACGCAGCTTGGCCGGAATTTTCACGCGGGCGTGTTGGCGCTGGGCTTCGGATTCATGGACTACGTTGGCATTGACGGCGGTATTCATAGAGGCGATTTCCTTGTTAATTCAATAAGGGGGCGGTCAGACCATCATCAGCAGCACGGCGACAAAAATGCTGCCGGCGGAGAAGGTCATGGTCCGAGACGACCAGGTGTTGAACCAACGTTGAAAGCTGGCGAGATCACGGGTCAGGGATGTGGGCTGGCGAGTCCAGGACTGTTGGTCGAGGCGGAAGAACACGTAGATCTTCACCAGCGCGCCGACGATCTGGTTGTAATAGAGAATCGCCGGGTAGGCCGGCCCGATCCGGTGGCCGGAACAGGACAGCAACAGGGTCAGGATCAGGCGAGTGATACCGATCCACAGCAGGTACACCAGGATGAAGGCGGTGCCGTACTTGAAGCTGGCGATGATCGCTACGGTCAGGCCGAGCAGCGAGGTCCACATCGACACGCGCTGATCGAACAGCACCACCGACGTGAACGCACCGAGGCGCTTGATGCCAAGGCCCAGGGCGCGGGAATTCTGGCGCAGGTTGTTGCCGTACCAGCGGAACATCAACTTGCGGCTGGCCTTGATGAAGCTCTTTTCCGGCGGATGCTCAACGGTGTTGATCGCGGCATCGGGCACGTAGAACGTGTCGTAGCCCAGGCGCATCAGGCTGAACCAGCTCGATTTGTCGTCGCCGGTCAGGAACTTGAAGCGACCCAGGCGCCAGTGTTGCAGCGAGTCGCTTTCCACGTCGGCGATGAATTCCGGGTTGGTGACCACGGTGGCGCGGAACACCGACATACGCCCGGTCATGGTCAACACGCGTTTGGACAAAGCCATCGAGCACATGTTGATGTGACGCTGGGCGAAACGCAGCTTGTGCCATTCGCTCATGATGTAGCCGCCACGTACTTCGCAGAACTCGTTGGTGGTCAGGCCGCCGACGTTGCCGAACAGTTGGAACCACGGCACGGTCTTGCGCACGACGCCTTCGCCGAGCACGGTATCGCCGTCGATCACCGCCACGACCGCGCGGTCATCCGGCAGGTGACGGGAGATGGCGCGGAAACCGTAAGCCAGGCCATCGCGCTTGCCGGTGCCGGGAATGCGCACGAAGTCGAGCTTCACATGCGGTGGCGGATTCATCCGTTTCCACAGGCTTTTCACCAGCAGCTCATCGGACATTTCCACGATGGAGCAGACCACGGTGGTCGGCAGGCCGCAGTCGATCGCTTCGCGAATCACCGAGCTGTAGACCTGTGCGGTGGTCAGGGCGTCGATACGGAAACTGGTGACCATCAAGAAGACATGGGACGGGTCCGCCGCCTTGCCCAGCTTGCGCACTTTGCGCCGCAGGTGCGGGTAGACCACGTACAGAAACAGCATGCCGCGCAGGAAGTGCGTGGCACCCATCGAGTAGCGCCAGATACCGACGATACCGATAAGGAAAATGAAGTCCTTCGACTCGGAGTCGAATGTGGACACAGGCAACGCCATGGCGATGCCCATCAGTAAACTTAGATAAAACAGCCAACCGGCGGCCTGGAGTAGGCCGTGCTTTAGCCTGTGCATAATCGGAATCCTAAAGTCATTTGCGAGCCCCTCGCCCCCTGTAGGAGCGCGGCTTGCCGGCGATGACACACTTGAGATCGCCATCGCGGGCAAGCCTTGCTCCTACAGGTCTTTCATGCGCGAAAGTGCGCTATCCGAGACGGGATTCCGTGTTACCAGCAGATGCCTTCGGTGCGGCCGCTGACGCTGGTGGCCTTGGACATGAAGCCGACCAGGTCGATCACCTGCTTGCCGTGCGGAACGTCCTTGACCAGGGCGCGGAATTTCTCGTCACGGTTACCCAGGATGATCACGTCGGAGTTGTTGATCACCGCGTCGAAGTCGGAATCGAGCAGGGACGAGACGTGCGGGATCTTCGACTCGATGTAGTCCTTGTTCGCACCGTGGACGCGGGCGTATTCAACGTTGCTGTCATAGATCTTCAGGTCGTAGCCCTTGCCGATCAGCATTTCCGCCAGGTCAACCAGCGGGCTCTCGCGCAGGTCGTCGGTACCGGCCTTGAAGCTCAGGCCCAGCAGGGCGACTTTGCGTTTGTCGTGGCTGGAAACGATGTCGAAGGCGTTCTGAACCTGGGATTCGTTACTGCGCATCAGCGAGTTCAGCAGCGGCGCTTCCACGTCCAGCGAACCGGCGCGGTAGGTCAGGGCACGCACGTCTTTGGGCAGGCAGGAACCGCCGAAAGCGAAGCCTGGACGCATGTAGTACTGCGACAGGTTCAGGGTCTTGTCCTGACAGACCACGTCCATCACTTCGCGGCCGTCGACGCCGACAGCCTTGGCGATGTTGCCGATCTCGTTGGCGAAGGTCACCTTGGTGGCGTGCCATACGTTGCAGGTGTACTTGATCATCTCGGCAACGGCGATGTCCTTGCGAATGATTGGCGCGTCGAGTTCTTCGTACAGCGATTGCAGAACGTCGCCCGATGCTTTGTCGAACTCACCGATCACGGTCATCGGCGGCTGGTCGTAGTCGGCAATCGCGGTGCTTTCACGCAGGAACTCAGGGTTCACGGCCACGCCGAAATCAACGCCGGCCTTCTTGCCGGAGCAGTCTTCGAGAATCGGGATGACTACGTTGGCCACGGTGCCCGGCAACACGGTGCTGCGCACCACGATGGTGTGGCGGGTGGACTTGTCACGCAGGACAAAACCGATCTCGCGGCACACGGCTTCGATGTAGTTCAGCTCCAGGTCGCCGTTCTTCTTGCTCGGCGTGCCGACGCAGATCATCGACAGGTCGGTGTCGCGAATCGCCTCGGCGAAATTGGTGGTGCCACGCAGGCGACCGGTCTGGATACCTTGCGCCAGAAGTTCACCCAGGCCTGGTTCAACGATTGGCGATTTGCCCGCGTTGATCATATCGATCTTGTCTTTGGCAACATCGACGCCAACGACGTCATGACCCCGTGCAGACAGGCAACCGGCACACACTGCGCCAACGTAACCCAAACCAAATATGCTGATGCGCATCGAAATTACCTCGTTATCAAGCTTGTGTTTTACCAAGCCATTAGATGGCCGGAGTTAATGTTTTCAGCGGTCATAGTGCACTCGGAAGTGCGGCTTACAGGCGCAGCTGTGCCGTGTGCTGGCATAAAAGTTCCGAGTGTCTAAATAAGTGCACTCAAGGTGTGCGCAACTAGGCCTTGTTGTTATGACTTGCCCTGTTATGCAGCCAACCCCCCTGTTCAGAGGGTGTTCGTGCACGGGTGCTGCGCGCTCGATCTCAGGCGGATAGCCCGTGGATCAAGCGGTTGGGTGCTCGGGTGAGCACGTTTATAGGGGCGCGGCCTTGGCCTTGTAGGGGATAGTGTTAATGCGTTATCTCCTGTCCGCTTGATGTTGCCCAAATCAGGGATTAGTTGGCGAAAGTTTGTATTACAACTTCGCTACATGAATCACTTCTCTGCGTAAGTTATCTCGTACAGTCTCGGCGAGAATCGTTACCGGTGGTATGAGCGGTGCATTTGGACATAGTTCCAGCCCGCCCATCGCGAAATCTGAAATTTTTTGAAATATTGAGAAAGATGGCACTGCTTTCATTTTGATAGCACTTGCCGTTTCGCCCTTTATATATAGGCGGATCGTCGGAGGGGATATTTTTGTGCCACTACTGTTAAAAAAAGTCAGTGCCACTACGTAAAAAAATGATTGAAGTCGAGTGAAACTAAAGTTAGAAAAATGATCGATGGTTTTTTGGCGCCAATTTACTGGCGAGCTGGCGGGGAGATTGTCGGACGATCAGTGACGGCGCAGGAGGGGGTTGACCCTTCCTGCGCGGTGCTTGCGCATCACTCTGGTGCGTGGTCGCGCAGGAACACCAGACTGTCCGGTTTTGACTGCTCGACGCTGTAACGATAGCCCTGCACATCAAAGTTTTTGAGCGCTGCCGGGTCGTCGATGCGTTCTTCGATGACGAAGCGACTCATCATGCCTCGGGCCTTTTTCGCGTAGAAGCTGATGATCTTGTACTGACCGTTCTTGAGGTCCTTGAACTCGGTATTGATAATGCGCGCGTTCAAGGCGCTGCGTTTGACCGCCGAGAAATACTCGTTGGACGCGAGGTTGAGCAATACGTCGTCACCTTGATCGGCCAGGGCTTCGTTCAACCATTCGCTGATCCGCGTGCCCCAGAAGGCGTACAGGTCCTTGCCACGGGCATTGGCCAGTTTGGTGCCCATTTCCAGCCGATACGGTTGCATCAAATCCAGTGGGCGCAGCAGGCCGTACAAGCCCGATAGCATGCGCAGGTGTTGCTGGGCGTAATCGAAATCGGCTTCGCTGAAGGTTTGCGCATTCAGCCCGGTGTACACATCGCCCTTGAACGCCAGTAGCGCCTGCTTGGCGTTATCCGGAGTGAAGGCGGGTGTCCAGCTGCCGAAGCGCGCAGCGTTGAGGCCGCCGATTTTGTCGGAGACGTGCATCAACTCGCTGATCTGCGCCGGCGTCAGGTCGCGCAGCTGCATGATCAGTTCCTGGGAGTGGTCCAGATACTGCGGCTGGGTAAAGCGCTGCGTCGCCGGCGGTGTTTCGTAGTCGAGGGTCTTGGCGGGGGAAATCACCATCAGCATGAAGTCGTCTCCTTTAATCGTGGCGGCGATTCTAGGGGGTTGGCCTCAATGACTCCAGCTATCAAGGTGATAGGTGATCGATGGTTTGCCAGGATGGGCTTCTGTGGCGAGGGAGCTTGCTCGCGCTCGAGCGCGAAGCGGTCGCAAGAGGGGGCACGTATTTAGCCTGGCGGAATGAGGTCGCCGGGTTGGGTCTGCTTCGCAGCCCAGCGGGAGCAAGCTCCCTCGCCACAATGAGTCGGCTTGGCTGCGGGAGCAAGCTCCCTCGCACAAGGCGTTCGGCTTGGCTGCGGGAGTTGCGGTCGGATCAGCTATAGTGCCGCGCGGGTTTTGTTATGGAGACATCCCATTGCGCATTGTTTTTCTACTCTCGGCCTGGCTTTTGAGCTTCGGCGCCCTGGCGGCGCCGGGCGACGTGGCGACGCTCGATCGCAGCACCTGGCCGGAACAACTCGCCAACCCGACATTGTTCGATGTCGCCTCGCGTGCGGAAATCCTCATGTTCGCCAGTGTGCTGCTGGCCAGCGAGTCCCTCGACGAACCCGCGTTGGCCCAGCGTTTGGGCTTGCGCACGATCAATCTGGACTCGGTCAACCGGGTTCGCCAACGCCTGTGGCAGCGCTTGCTTGCCAATTACAATTTCGCTCAACAGAGCTGCGATCAGGATGCGTCCTTCTGTTTCCTGGTCGAGGACATGCCCACCCTGCGTGAACAAGCCGCCAAGTTCCAGATCAGCGAAGACAGCTACTACACCCGTTGGGCGGAACCGAGTCGTGCGTTCCATGGCCAGTACCTCGACGAGCAACTGCGCAAGGCTGCGCTCTTCCCGCAGACCAGCAGCGAAGTCGATCGTTTTGGTGACTTTGAGCGCAACGGCGAGGCAATGCATGACCGGTTGTTTTTGCTGACGTTCGACAGCGCGGCCAATGCAGCACCGGATAACACGGCCTGGGTCAGCGAATACCTGCGCAAGGCCAACATGAGCGGCACGTTCTTCGTGCTCGGCAGGGACATCCAGGCCCGGCTGACGGAGCGTTCGGTCGCCAGCCTGCAATCGACGTACTCGGCCCAATGCGTCGGTGTGCAAGGCTGGGAGTTTCGTTCCCACAGCCACTGGCAGGACTGGCAGGACTCTGTGCGGCGCAGTGTCGAGCTGATCAAAGGCAAGCTGCCGGAAAATTTTGTGCCGCTGTTTCGCCCGCCCGATGGTCAGCGCCGCGCCGATGCCGAAGGTTTCTTCAAGGCTCAGGGCTTGCAGGTGGCGCTATGGGATATCGATGCCCAGGACGGCGCAGGCAAACTCAAGGCCAATCAGAGCGCACAGCGGGTGCTGACCTTGATGCTGCTGTGGCGTCATGGCGTGATCAATTTCAATGTGAAGCAGGATGGCGTGAAAACGGCGCTGCCTTGGCTGATGACGCAAACGTCGCAAAGCGGGATCGGTTGGGAAGACTGTCAGAGCGGGTTTCGCTGAAAAGGTCAAAACCCCGTAAACATTGGGCAAAAGGCGATTTCAGGAGGGGATTCGTTGCAGGTTGATCTCCGACTTTAAACGGGTGATGGCAGTCCGCCAAGCGCTTTTCGTCACTCTGAAAAATAAACTTCAAAAAAACGTCAAAGTGCTTTTTTCTGTCATGGGTTTTGGAGTATTACGAAGACAGACCGCCGAAACCTGCAACACAGGTGGCGTCTTCCCAGACTCCTATTGTGTGCAGTTCATCCAGGCCCTCGTGGATGAATTCGGCAGTCACCTCGAGGCGCAGCACTGTCAAGGTATTGCGTCGAATGGCTCCCACAAAGGTGACCGAGTATGGATGATCACGGACGTAGCTCTTCTTCCAACCAGCCAATCCTTTATGTACTCGATACCAACGTATTGATTCACGATCCAAACGCGCTGCTCAACTTCGAAGAACACCACGTCGCCATCCCGATGACCGTGCTGGAAGAGCTGGACAAGCTCAAGAGCGGCCATCACAGCGTTGCCGCCGAATGCCGTCAGGCCATCCGGCTGATCGACAAGACCCTGGGCGATGCCTCACCCGAGGACGTTGAACAGGGCGTGCCGATCCAGCGAGGCAAGAGCGGGCCGAAGGGCTTGCTGTCAATTCTGATGAGCAAGCGTGCCGAGCCGAACATCATTCTGCCCGAGCACCTGAACGACAACATCATCATCAACCAGTTGATCGACCTGCACGCGCGCGATCCGAAATTGCCGGTAGTGCTGGTCACCAAAGATATCAACATGCGCCTCAAGGCCCGAGCTTGTGGGATCGCGGCCGAGGACTACAGCACCGACCAACTGGTCGACGACGTGTCGCTGCTGCCCAACGGCTACCACAACATGACCGGCTCTTTCTGGGACCGCGTGAGCAAGGTCGAAACCCGCCAGGACCATGGACGCACCTGGCATCAGGTGCAACTGATCGACAACCTGCCGGCGGTGCACATCAACGAGTTCATCATCGACGAGCAAGGTTTTGTCGGCTGGATCAAGGAGATCGAGGAAGATAAATTGCTGATCCTGGACCTGCACCAGGAGCCGCTGCTGCACCAGGAAGCCTGGGGTCTGAAACCACGGGACATTTACCAGAGCCTGGCGCTCTACGCCTTGCTGGATCCGGATATCCACCTGGTCAACCTGTCCGGTGCTGCCGGTTCCGGTAAAACCATTCTGGCACTGGCGGCTGCGATCGAGCAGACCATGGTCAGCAAGCGTTACCGGCGGATCATCGCCACCCGCAGCGTGCAGGGCCTGGACCAGGAAATCGGTTTCCTGCCCGGCACCGAAGCGGAAAAAATGGAGCCGTGGCTGGGCGCCATCACCGACAACCTCGAAGCCTTGCACATGGATGACGAAAGCACCCATGGCAGCGTCGACTACATCCTCAGCAAAGTGCCGTTGCAGTTCAAATCCCTCAACTACATTCGGGGCCGCAGCTTCCAGCAGAGTCTGATCCTGATCGATGAATGCCAGAACCTCACGCCGCACCAGATGAAAACCATCATCACCCGTGCCGGCGCCGGTTCGAAAGTGGTGTGCCTGGGCAACCTGGCGCAAATCGACACCCCTTACCTGTCCGCGACCAGTTCCGGGCTGACCTACCTCACTGAGCGCTTCAAGGATTTCCCGAACGGGGTGCACATCACCCTGCAAGGGGTGCCTCGTTCGATCCTGGCCGAATACGCCGAATCGCATTTGTAATCCTTCACCCAAACCGGGCGGCCGACAAAGCCGCCCGGATTCTTATGCCCGACATATAACCCCTGTAGGAGCGAGCCTGCTCGCGATGGACGTGAACGATAATGCGTGTTGCCTGAATGACTACGTTGTTCTTGCGTTTTTCGCGAGCAGGCTCGCTCCTACAGGGGGACGTCCGATAATCGTGCGTGCGGAAAATTGACCCGCAGGTTTACAATCGACGCTCCTGATCAGGAGTAATCCCGTGCTGACTCATCTCGATTCCCAAGGTCGCGCCAACATGGTCGACGTCACTGAAAAAGCCGTGACGTTCCGTGAGGCGACGGCCCAAGCGCTGGTGCGCATGCTCCCCGAAACCCTGCAAATGATCGTCAGTGGCGGTCACCCCAAGGGTGATGTATTTGCGGTAGCGCGCATTGCCGGCATTCAGGCGGCGAAGAAAACCAGTGATTTGATTCCGCTGTGCCACCCGCTGATGCTCACGGGTGTGAAAGTCGAGCTCAGTGCCGAAGGTGACGACAGCGTGCGAATTGTCGCGCGCTGCAAATTGTCCGGGCAGACCGGTGTCGAAATGGAAGCCCTGACCGCCGCCAGCGTCGCGGCGCTGACGATCTACGACATGTGCAAGGCCGTGGATCGCGGCATGACCATTGAAAGCGTGCGCTTGCTGGAAAAAGTCGGCGGCAAGAGCGGGCATTTCCAGGCGGACCCGTCATGAATATCACCGTGAAGTTTTTTGCCCGGTATCGGGAAGCGTTGGGTGTGGATGCGGTAAACGTCGAGGGCAACTTCGCCACCGTCGATGACGTGCGGGTGTTGTTGGCCCAGCGCGACGGCGCCGAGGTGCTCCGCGAGCAGAATCTGATGTGCGCGCGCAATGAAGACCTTTGCCAACTCGACGAACCGGTCAGCGACGGCGACGAAGTGGCGTTTTTTCCGACCGTGACCGGAGGTTGAATCTTGGCCATTCGTGTGCAATCCACGGCGTTTGATCCCGGCGCTGAAGTCAACGCCATGCACGATGCGAATGTCGGCGTCGGCGCGGTGGTGAGCTTTGTCGGTTACGTTCGCGACTTCAATGATGGCCTCGATGTGGCCGGAATGTTCCTCGAACACTATCCTGGCATGACCGAAAAAGCCTTGGGCAAGATCGCCCTCGAAGCCGAGCAGCGCTGGCCGTTGCTCAAGCTGCAAGTGTTGCACCGCATCGGCGCGCTGGAACCGGGTGAGCCGATCGTCTTCGTTGGCGCCGCCAGCGCCCACCGCCAGGCGGCGTTCGATGCCTGCGCCTTTGTCATGGACTACCTGAAAACCCGCGCGCCGTTCTGGAAGAAGGAAAATACCAGCGACGGACCGCGCTGGGTGGAAGGGCGTGACAGCGATCATGCTGCGGCGGATCGCTGGAAGCAGTAATTGCTGTAGCGTCCTTCAGTCAATCATCGCGGGCAAGCCTTGCTCCTAAAAGTTTCGCGCCGTCCCATCATGACGCGAAACCTGTAGATACTCTGTTCACGGTCAAGCTTTCGCGAGATGTTTTTCGCTAA
>NZ_RCOE01000271.1:0-3605 GCF_004321495.1 Pseudomonas sp. Sample_10 | reverse complement strand
TCGAAGTCGGCCAGGGTTTCGCAGGCAAGCGGGATGCGGTTGTAGCCGGCAGCGGCCAAACGCAGGAATTCTTCGCGGATCATGATGTGCCTCGTGGCTTGAGGGTCTAACAGTCAGGTATGCAAACGCGCCGGGGAGCCGGCCAGGATCAAGTCAGGCGCGCCAACGCCAGCGGGCCAGGGCCTTGATGACTTTCATCCAGAGTTTGCGAGTGACCACCACGATGGGATTTCCAGGAGGGGATTGAACAGCGTCGGGCAACGTTATCTCAGCGGCAAGATCCAGGCAACCGGGAATTAACTTGCGCAGATCGTCGATCACCAGAGCCGGCGACTCTTCGGCAATTGGCCGGCCATGGTTGTAGCCGTAGCTCAATGCCACACACTTGACCCCTGCTGCCTTCGCCGCCAGCACATCACTGCGTGAATCGCCGACGAACAAAGACTGCGAAGCCGGGATGTTGGTCATTTTCATCACGAAAAACAGCGCGGCCGGGTCCGGTTTTTTCTGTGGCAGGGTGTCACCGCCAATGATCAGTCGAAAGTAACGGCCGATTTTCAGCTGATCGAGCAACGGTGCGACGAAGCGCTCCGGCTTGTTGGTGATCAAGGCCATCTCGACGCCCTGCTTTTGCAGCCACTTCAGGGTATCGCGAACGCCGGGGTAGACCACCGTCAACTCATGGCTTGCGCCGTAAGCCTGCATGAAAATTTCCAATGCCCGCTCGGCTTCGTCATTGTCGACTTTAGAATGATCGAGACCACCGGCCAGCGCACGACGCACCAGCACCGGGGCGCCGTTGCCGACCCACTCGCGCACCGACGCGATACCGGCCGGTGCGCGACCGAGTTTGAGCAGCATGTTATCCACAGCGGCCGCGAGGTCGGGGACCGAATCGATCAGCGTGCCATCCAGATCGAACATCACCAGCCTTGGCAGGCTTCCCGGGAACAGCTGCTCAAAACCACTCATGGGCGAGCCAGCGCCAATTCGGAACGCATCTTGTCGATGACTTCCTGATAGTTCGGCGCATTGAAGATGGCCGAGCCGGCGACGAAGGTATCGGCGCCTGCCGCAGCGATTTCGCGGATGTTGCTGACGTTCACGCCGCCATCGATCTCCAGGCGAATGTCGCGACCGGAGGCATCGATCAATGCGCGTGCTTCGCGCAGCTTGTCGAGGGTACCCGGGATGAACTTCTGCCCGCCGAAGCCCGGGTTGACACTCATCAGCAGGATCATGTCGACCTTGTCGATCACGTACTTGAGCACGTCGAGCGGGGTCGCCGGGTTGAACACCAGGCCCGACTTGCAGCCGCCTTCGCGGATCAGTTGCAGGGAACGGTCGACGTGCTGCGTGGCTTCCGGGTGGAAGGTGATGTAGGTCGCGCCAGCTTCGATGAAGTCACCGACGATGCGATCCACCGGACTGACCATCAGGTGCGCGTCGATCGGCGCGGTCACGCCATATTTGCGCAACGCCGCACAGACCATCGGGCCGATGGTCAGGTTGGGCACGTAGTGGTTGTCCATGACATCGAAGTGCACGAAGTCGGCGCCGGCGGCCAGGACATTGTCCACTTCTTCACCCAGGCGGGCGAAGTCGGCGGAGAGAATCGACGGAGCAATTACGAAGGGCTGCATGACGCACCTTTTCTGAGCAAAATCACGATGGCGCGCATTGTATACCTCATGCTTTGGCGCGCGCACCGTGAGCGCGATGATCAGTAGGCAGCGCGGTAGATCTTCTCGATATCAATCGCGCTCAATTTGCGCGGATTGTTGCGCATCAAGCGTTCAATGCCCGCGGCTTCCACAGCCATGGCGGGGATGGCATCCTCAGGCACCCCGAAACTGCGCAGACCCGCGGGGATTTCCACCGCTGCACACAATTCGGTCATGGCTTGCACGGCTTTATCGGCCGCCTCATTGACGCTCAACTGCGCGGTCTTCACGCCCATGGCCTCGGCGATATCCTGCATGCGTTCGACGCACGCCATTTTGTTCCAGGTCATGACATAGGGCAGCAGCAAGGCATTGCTGACGCCATGGGCAATATTGAATCGACCACCCAACGGATAGGCCAGCGCATGCACCGCGCCGACCCCAGCGTTGCCGAACGCCATGCCGGCCATCAGGCTGGCGGTGGCCATGTCCTCGCGGGCCTGCAGGTTGGAGGGGTTGGCATAGGCCTTGGGCAAAGCCTGGGCGATCAGCTTGATCGCGCCGATGGCTAGGGCATCGGTGATCGGCGAGGCATTGACCGACAGGTAGGATTCGATGGCATGCACCAAGGCATCGACGCCACTGGCGGCGGTGACACTGCGCGGGCAGGTCAGGGTCATTTGCGGACTGACGAGTGCCACGTCCGGCAACAGGTAATCGCTGACGATGCCCTTCTTCAATTGCGCGACCTTGTCGGAAAGGATCGCCACATTGGTCACTTCTGAACCCGTACCGGCGGTGGTCGGGATGGCGATCAGCGGCGGGCCTTTGCGCGGTACCTGGTCGACGCCGAACAAATCCTCCAGCGCGCCGTGATAACCGGCATACGCCGCAACACTCTTGGCAATATCGATGGCACTACCGCCACCCAGGCCGATCAAGCCGTCATGCCCGCCTTCGCGGTAGACCCGCATGCAGTCTTCGACAATGGCGATTTCCGGATCGGGCAGCACCCGGTCGAAGATCTCGTAGGTTCGATCCCCCAACTGCGCCAGCGCCAGCTCTACGGTGCCGGACCTGACCAGCGCAGCGTCGGTGACGATCAGCGGGTTGTCGATGTCCAGTCGAGTGAGCTCGGCCGACAGTTGCTCGATGGCCCCTGCGCCGGTGATCAGTTTGTGAGCGATTTTGAAAGAGGAAAGACTCATGTGCGCAGCCTCTTATAGATAGGGGAGCTGGGCACAAGAGTAGCTGGGGATTGGGGGTTGTCTGCCATTCAGGTCATGAATGAGCGAGCCTGTAGCACGATCGTTCCCACGCTCCGCGTGGGAATGCCTCAACGGACGCTCCGCGTTCGGCTCTGGATTGGGACGCGGAGCGTCCCGGGCTGCGTTCCCACGCGGAGCGTGGGAACGATCATCGCTGGCCGTCAAACCTGCGCGGTACGCAGTTTCTCGCTACGGCCACGCAGCCATTCCAGGGTCAGCAGCAGGATTACCGAGAAGGCGATCAGCAGCGTCGCGGCGGCGGCGATGGTCGGGCTGAGGTTTTCGCGGATACCGCTGAACATCTGACGTGGCAAGGTCGCTTGCTCGGGGCCAGCGAGAAACAGCGTCACCACGACTTCATCGAAGGACGTCGCGAAGGCGAACAGCGCACCGGAAATCACCCCCGGTGCGATCAACGGCAACGTCACTCGCCGGAACGCGACCAGTGGCGAAGCACCGAGGCTCGCAGCGGCACGCACCAGATTGTGGTTGAAGCCCTGCAAGGTCGCCGACACCGTGATGATCACAAACGGCACGCCCAGCACCGCATGCACCACGATCAGCGAGAAGAAGCTGTTGCCCAGCCCCAATGGCGCGAAGAACAGATAACTGGCCACACCGATGATCACCACCGGCACCACCATCGGCGAAATCACCAGCGCCATCACCAGCG
>NZ_RCOE01000245.1:0-772 GCF_004321495.1 Pseudomonas sp. Sample_10 | reverse complement strand
GCGCGGCGCTTGTTCAGGGTTTCTTCCCATTCCAGCGCCGGCACCGAGTCGGCGACGATGCCGCCACCGGCCTGCACGTGCAGTTCGCCGTTCTTGATCACCGCCGTGCGGATCGCAATGGCGGTGTCCATGTTGCCGTTCCAGGCGAAGTAGCCGACAGCACCGCCATAGACGCCGCGTTTGACCGGCTCCAGCTCGTCGATGATTTCCATCGCACGGATCTTCGGAGCACCGGACAGCGTGCCCGCCGGCAGAATCGCCCGCAGTGCGTCCATCGCCGTCAAACCGGCCTTCAACTGCCCGGTGACGTTGGACACGATGTGCATCACGTTGGAATAACGCTCAATGACCATCTTCTCGGTGAGCTTCACCGAACCGACTTCAGAGACCCGCCCCGTGTCGTTACGGCCCAGGTCGATCAGCATCAGGTGTTCGGCGATTTCCTTGTCATCGGACAGCAGGTCTTTTTCCAGCGCTAGGTCCGCTTCTTCATTGGCCCCGCGTGGGCGGGTGCCGGCAATCGGGCGCACAGTGATCAGGTTGTCTTCGACCCGCACCAGCACTTCCGGCGAACTGCCGACGACATGGAAATCACCGAAGTTGAAGAAGTACATGTAAGGCGTCGGGTTGAAGCAGCGCAATGCCCGGTACAGGTCGATTGGCGCAGCCTTGAAGTCGATCGACATGCGCTGGGACGGCACGACTTGCATGCAGTCACCGGCGAGGATGTATTCCTTGATGGTGTCGACGGCTTTTTCGTAATCGTCCTGGG
>NZ_RCOE01000007.1:10681-28817 GCF_004321495.1 Pseudomonas sp. Sample_10 | reverse complement strand
CCGATGATGTTCTGCGCCATCGGCGTGGGCACCATGCCTTGGGCGGTGCGCACGAACAGCGGGTCATTGAAGGTCTCGCGCAACCGCGCCAGTGCGTTCGACACCGCCGGTTGGGTAATGCCGACGATCTGCCCGGCACGGGTCAGGTTGGCTTCGGTGTAGATCGCGTCGAAGACGATGAAAAGGTTGAGGTCGACCTTGCTCAGATTCATTACGCGGCTCTCTTATTGTGTTGGCGGACTGACCGTGAAGATCAGCCGATCATATATCGGTGATGAATGTTTATACACGCCGAGAATAGGCTAGGTAAATTATCAACGCTGTTCTAGCATCGATACATGACTTAAAACAACCTCCCCCAAGAAGGTATCTCGCTCATGGATTTCGCTTATTCGCCCAAGGTTCAGGAACTGCGTGAGCGCGTAACAGCGTTCATGGACACCTACGTCTATCCCGCCGAAGCCGTGTTCGAGCGCCAGGTCGCCGAAGGCGATCGCTGGCAGCCGACGGCGATCATGGAAGAACTCAAACTCAAGGCCAAGGCTGAAGGCCTGTGGAATCTGTTTCTGCCTGAGTCCGAGCTCGGTGCCGGCCTGACCAACCTCGAATACGCGCCATTGGCGGAGATCATGGGCCGCTCGCTGCTGGGGCCGGAGCCGTTCAACTGTTCGGCGCCGGACACCGGCAACATGGAAGTGCTGGTGCGTTATGCCAGCGAAGAGCAAAAGCAGCGTTGGCTTGAACCGTTGTTGCGAGGCGAGATCCGCTCGGCGTTCGCCATGACCGAACCGGACGTCGCGTCCTCCGATGCCACCAACATGGCAGCCCGTGCCGTGCGCGATGGTGACCAATGGGTGATCAATGGCAAGAAATGGTGGACGTCGGGTGCCTGCGATCCGCGCTGCAAGATCCTGATCTTCATGGGCCTGAGCAACCCCGATGCGCCGCGTCATGCCCAGCACTCGATGATTCTGGTGCCGATCGATACCCCCGGTGTGAAGATCGTGCGCCCGCTGCCGGTGTTCGGTTACGACGATGCGCCTCACGGTCACGCCGAAGTGCATTTCGAAAACGTGCGGGTGCCGTACGAAAACGTCTTGTTGGGCGAAGGACGCGGCTTCGAAATCGCTCAAGGTCGCCTTGGCCCGGGCCGAATTCACCACTGCATGCGTTCGATCGGCATGGCTGAACGTGCGCTGGAACTGATGTGCAAACGCTCGGTGAACCGCACCGCGTTCGGCAAGCCGCTGGCCCGTCTGGGCGGCAATATCGACAAGATCGCCGACTCGCGGATGGAAATCGACATGGCGCGTCTGCTGACCTTGAAAGCGGCGTACATGATGGACACCGTCGGCAACAAAGTGGCGAAAAGCGAGATCGCGCAGATCAAGGTCGTGGCGCCGAACGTGGCTTTGCGGGTCATCGACCGGGCGATCCAGATGCATGGCGGGGCAGGGGTTTCCAACGATTTCCCGTTGGCTTACATGTACGCCATGCAACGCACCCTGCGCCTGGCCGACGGCCCGGACGAAGTGCACCGTGCGGCGATCGGCAAATTCGAGATCGGCAAGTATGTGCCGAAAGAGATGATACGTAGCGGGCAGTAACAGACTCAGCGTTATCGTTCATCGCGGGCAAGCCCGGCTCCCACAGGTTTAGTGTGATCCTGGAGGGGCCGGGCTTGCCCGCGATGGCGTCGGTAAAACCAGCCCATCACTCTCAGGCTCAAGGCGTTCCCTGTGGGAGCGGGCTTGCCCGCGATGGCGTCAGCCCATTCAGCACATCACCATCGGATTCAATACACCCAAACCTCAACCCGCCGATTCTTGATCCGCCCTTCATCCGCATTGTTGGCCGCCACCGGCATTTCGGCGCCAAAGCCGCGAACCTCGCGCAGTACCACGCCACTCTTCACCAGCTCCCGGCGTACCGCCATGGCGCGCAGTTTCGACAACAGGTCGGCACGCGCCGGATCGTCCTTGGCATCGCCAAACCCTACGAGTGTTACCTGGCGATCAGTCTTGTCGTGCTGCTCTATATAGTCGAGTACTCGGGACAAGTCCTGCCTGGCCTTGCTGTCGAGATTGGCGCTGCCTTCGTCGAAGCGGAAATTCACCGACAGCCGTTGGGCGTGGCGGCTGAGTGCCTGATAACCCTCGGGCATCAAGGCATTCGGCGAGACGGCCATGGCTTGGACGGTCTGGGCGATAAAACCGTTGGCAGCGACAATCGCCTGGCCTTTGCTGCTTTGAGCGAACGTCACCAGCGCTTGCGCCCAAGGATTTTCTCCAGTGGGTGGCAAGTAAAAGAACAAGCGGCGCGACAACGGATAGTCTTCCGTGGCGATCAGGTTATTGAGCGGCAGCATGGCCTGGGATTGACCATCGACAATCGCCACCGCTTTGGCTGATCGCACGGAGGGCAGGCCAATGAAACCGATACCTTGTGGGTCCGCACTGACCGCATCGGACAGCTGTTCACTGGATTCAAAGCGTTTCGCCGTACTGCTGAGTTTTTTCCCACGACTGCTCAGGAGCAATTCCTTGAAGGTGTCGTAGGTGCCCGACTGATCATCGCGGGCATATAGATGAATCGTCCCGCCGCTGCCGCCGAGTTCTTCCCAGGTTTTCACTTCGCCACTGAAAATCCGCGCCAGTTGCCCGGTGTCCAGTTGATTCAACGGGTTTTGCGGATGAAGGATAATCGCCAGGCCATCGATGGCGATGACTTGCTCGGCGCCGGGACTTTTCAGGTCGCCGAAAGATTCGAGGCTCAGCCATTCACTGTCCTTGATCGGCCGCGAAGAGGCCGCAAGGTCGGCGCTGCCGTTTTTCAGTGCAGCAAAACCGGTGCTGGAACCATGGGCCGCCAGTTCGACTTCGACCCGGTGCCCTTGAATGGTTTCACCGACGATGCGCAATTCATTGGCATTGTCCGGCGTTTCGCGGTGAATCTTGAGCAAGCCCTGTTCGCGCAGCAGCCCTTCGACCAGCGCCGGCCCCAATGCCGCACCAATGGTGTTGGAACCCTGGATGCGCAACACCGGGCCATGGTCAGGAACCGGCAACGCGCCGGCCATGGCCGTGTGCGGCAAGCCGATGCACAGCATCAACAGGAACAATACGCGCAGCGTCATGCCGGCACCTTATATAGCCGAAGGAGGTGCCGGGAGATTAAGTCAGAAAGGTTTCTGAAATATGACGCTTTCCAGTGTGGGAGCGGGCTTTGCCTGGATTTCAGGGATCAGCTCAGCTCAAGCCAGATCGGCGCATGGTCCGAAGGTTTTTCCATGCCGCGCAGTTCGTAGTCGACGCCCGCGGCCTTGACCCGTGGCAACAGGCCATGGGACGCGAGGATCACGTCGATACGCAGGCCACGCTTGGGTTCGTCTTCAAAACCGCGGCTGCGGTAGTCGAACCAGCTGAAGACATCCGCCACATCCGGGTTCAGGTGACGGAAGCTATCGGTCAGGCCCCAGTTTTTCAGGCGGGCCATCCACTCGCGCTCTTCTGGCAGAAAGCTGCATTTTCCGGTTTTCAGCCAACGCTTCATGTTGTCCGGGCCAATGCCGATGTCGCAGTCTTCCGGAGAAATGTTCACGTCCCCCATGACCACCAGCGGCTGCTCATTCTTGAACTGGCTTTCCAGCAGTAGCTGCAAATCGCTGTAGAAACGTTGCTTGGCCGGAAACTTGGTCGGGTGGTCGCGGCTTTCTCCCTGCGGGAAATAGCCGTTCATGATCGTCACCGGCACGCCATTGGCATCGGCGAAGGTGCCCCAGATAAAACGCCGTTGCGCGTCTTCTTCGTCGGTGGCGAAACCTTTATGCAGGGCCAGCGGCTCCTGGCGCGAGAGCAGGGCGACACCGTAATGACCCTTTTGGCCGTGGAAATACACGTGATAGCCCAGGGCTTTGACTTCTTCAAGCGGGAACTGGTCGTCGTGGACCTTGGTTTCCTGCAGCCCGATCACATCCGGCTGATGCTTTTCGATCAGCGCCGCCAGCTGATGGGGACGGGCGCGCAGCCCGTTGATGTTGAAGGAGACAATCTTCATGGTCGGCAGTCCTGGCAAAAGGGCGATGCTAGCTGACCTGTAGGAATCGGGCCAGTGGCAGGGAAGGGGATTTACCGTGTTCTGACAGATCTGTGTCAGTAGGTCTGGCCTCATCGCGGGCAAGCCCGCTCCCACAGGTTTCGTGGCTGACGCAAATTTTGTGGGCGACAAAACCCACTGTGGGAGCGGGCTCGCCCGCGATGGGGCCGGTACAGTTCCCACAATGAACGAGTCTGGTCTATACCTGTGGGGGAACTGTGTCGTCGCCCAAAGGCTCGTACCTATAAGAGCGCAGCCATCCGAGCTGTGCCGGGGAGAACAACCGTCATGCCCGAAACCGCCACCGCCATCGCCGATATCCACATGCTCGACAGCGGCTATTCCCGCGAAGCGCGATCCCTGTTGTATCAGGCTTACCGGCACGAGCCGACCTTTGGCTACCTGTTCGAGGCCGAGCGCCCCGGTTATGAACAGCGGGTTCGTGCGACCGTACGCGAACTGGTCAAGCAACACTTTCTGCAGGATTTGCCGGCCATCGGCCTGCTGGTCAATGACCGCTTGATCGGTATCGCCCTGATCGCACCGCCCCAGCGACGGCTGGGCATCACCGAGAGTTGGGCCTGGCGCTTGCGCATGGTGCTCAGCACCGGATTCCGTTGCACCCGGCGCTACCTCGAATATCACGATGCCGTGGCAGCGTGTTCACCGTCCGATTCGGTTCACGTCTTGCCGTTGCTGGGGATTCACCCGCAATTCCAGGGAAAACACTTCGGTGAGCAATTGCTGCAAGCAGTGCACAACTGGTGCGCAGTGGATGAAAACTCCCAGGGTGTGATCCTCGATACCGGCAACCCGCGTTATCTGGAGTTCTACAAGCGTCAGGGTTATGAGGAAATTGGCGAGGTGGCCGTTGGGCCGATTCGCGAACATGTGTTTTTTCACGCCAACCCACAGGTGGTGCAGAGCGCAACCGCGTAAGGTCGAACTTTGCGCGACCTCCAGGCTCTATCACGCTCCCAAGCTCGTGATAGCATCCGCGCCTATGAAGTTTCCAGGAAGAATTACCAGTGGCGTGCTGATGCTGATCACCAGCTGCGCGGCGCTGGCGCAAAGTGAATTGGATGTGCGGATCAAACCGTCCAACGATGAACTCAAAGCCAATATAGAGGGCTATATCGGCAGCCTCGGCGATCGTGACGAAGAAGCCTTGTTGCGCTTCAGTCGCGGCGCCGAGGAGCAGGCGCGCAAGGCCGCCCAGGCTTTGGGTTATTACCAGCCGCAGATCGACAGCGACGTGAAGGGCGGCGACAAACCGCGCCTGATACTCAACATCGACCCCGGCGAGCCGGTGCATTTGCGTAATGTGACCATCCGCATCGACGGCCCGGCGGCCTCGCTGAAATCCTTTCGCGTTCCGCAAAACCATGCGCTGCAAACCGGCGCCGTGCTCAATCATGGTCAGTACGACAACGCCAAGCGACTGATCCAGAATCAGGCTTCGCGGTACGGCTTTTTCAGCGGCCATTTCACCCGTTCGAAACTGTCGGTCGACCCGCGTGCCGGCGTGGCCGATATCGAATTGATCTATGACAGCGGCCCGCGCTACTCGCTGGGCAAGGTCAAGTTTGAAGGCGACACGCCGTTCGATGAAGATCTGCTGCAACGCATGGTGCCGTTCAAGGCCGGAACGCCCTACGATTCCGAACTGATCGCCGAGCTTAACCAGGCACTGCAATCGAGCGGCTATTTCGAGGGCGTGCGGGTCGATGCGGCGCCGACAGCGTCCAGGAATGAAGTGATTCCAGTGGACGTCAAACTGGAAACCCGCAAGCCACGCACCATGGGCCTGGGCCTGGGTTATTCCACGGACGTCGGTCCGCGAGTGAAGGCCAACTGGACCCGGCACTGGGTCAACCCGCAAGGCCACAGCTACGGTTGGGAAGCAGAAATTTCGGCGCCTCGGCAAAACGTCGGCTTGTTCTACGACATTCCGCTGGACCCGCCGCTGACCGACAAACTGCGTTTCGCCGGTGGTTACCAGAGCGAAGAAATCGCCGACAAGGACAGCCTCAGCAAGTTGCTGACCGTCGGCCCGGAATGGCACAGCAAGCTGCCCAGTGGTTGGCAACGAGTGGTTTCGCTCAAGTGGCAGCGCGAGGAATACCGGCTCGGTGACGACTCCGGCCTCAGTACCCTGTTGATGCCGGGCGTCAGCTATTCGTACCTCAAAAGCGACAACCGCATCGACCCGCACAACGGCTATCGCCTGCAATTCGAAAGCAAAGTGGCCAAGGAAGGCCTGGGCTCGGACAACAACTTGCTGTACGGCACCGCACTGGTCAAAGGCCTGACCACCGTCTTCGACAAGCACCGCTTGCTCGGTCGGGTGCAAGTCGGTGGCAGCGCCACCAATGGCTATAAGTCGATACCGCCGTCGCTGCGCTTTTTCGCCGGTGGCGACCAGAGTGTGCGGGGTTACGACTACCAGAGCCTGTCCCCGGAAAACAATGAAGGCGACCGCATCGGCGGCCGTTACATGCTCGCCGCCAGCGCCGAGTACCAATATTCCGTCGCTGAAAAATGGCGGGTCGCAACCTTCGTCGATCAGGGTAACTCCTTCAATACACTCGAACTGCCAAACCTCAAGACCGGGGTCGGTATCGGCGTGCGCTGGGTGTCTCCGGTGGGGCCGATTCGCCTCGACCTGGCCCATGCGCTGGACGACGATGGCGGTATCCGATTGCACTTCTCCATGGGGCCTGAGCTGTGAAGCGTGTGTTTGTGAAGCGTGGCTTGAAAGTCACGCTGCTGGCCGTTCTGGCGCTGCTCATGTTGCTGGTTTTGACCCTGGGCACAGTGCTGGGTACGGCGACGGGCAGCCGCTGGGCGCTCGATTTTGTGCCGGGGTTGACCCTGGATAATTTCCACGGGCGCCTGGGCGGACAGTGGAGCGCCGATCGTGTGTCATGGCAGCAAGACACCACCCGGGTTGAACTGAGTAAAGTCATCTTCGCCTGGTCGCCGCTGTGCCTGACCCGCATGACCTTGTGCATCGATCAACTGCAGGCTGATCAGGTGAGCCTGCAGTTCCCGCCGGGTGAGCAAGAGCAGGGCAGCGGGCCGATCAGCCTTCCGGATCTGAAACTGCCGGTGGCGCTCGAACTGGGAGATATCCAAGTCGGCAGCCTGCTGTTCAACGGCAGTGAGCAACTCAAGGGGTTGCAGCTCGCGGCGCACTGGACCGAAAAGGGCATGCAGATCGACTCGGTGAAAGTGCAGCGTGACGATCTGAGCCTGAACCTCTCGGGGCATCTGCAGCCCGGTGGAAACTGGCCGCTCAACGCCGAAGGCCAGTTGACCCTGTCGACCCCGGCGCCCTGGACATTGGCGTTGAAGATTGATGGCGACCTGCTGAAAACCCTGAACCTGAAAGCCGACAGCAGCGGCTATCTCAACGGGCAGCTGTCCGGCGAGCTGCAACCTCTGGTGGAAAACCTGCCGGCCAAGGTGCGCATCACCGCCGATGGCTTCAAACCGAGTGCCGATCTGCCGGACACCTTGCAACTCAACCAACTGGAACTCACCGGCGCGGGTGACCTGAAAAACGGCTATGCGTTGATTGGTAGCGCGACGCTGCCCGCCGAGCAAGGCCCGGTCGCGCTGACGTTGCAGGGCAAGGTCGACGCCAACGGTGCGCAGATCGCTGCACTGGACCTGACGGCCAGCGACAAGCAAAGCCTCAAGCTCACAGGGCAACTGGACTGGAGCAAAGGCCTGAGTGCCGAGGCCAAAATCGACTGGCTGGATTTCCCCTGGCACCGCCTCTACCCGCTGATCGACGAGCCGCAAGTGGCCCTGCGCAGCTTCAACGGTGAAGTCTCCTATACCGATGGCAAATATCTCGGCAACTTCAAGGCTGCGCTCGACGGACCGGCCGGTGCGTTCAGCCTGACCAGTCCGTTCGCGGGCGACCTGACGAAAATCTATCTGCAGCAACTGCAACTCACCGCCGGGCAGGGCAAGGCCGAAGGGCACCTGAACCTGCAATTTGCCGATGGCATCGCTTGGGACACTGCGCTGGACCTGTCGGCGATCAACCCGGCGTACTGGGTCGCGGAGTTGCCGGGAACATTGGCCGGGCCGCTGCGCAGCAAAGGCGAGATGAAGGATGAAAAGCTCAGCCTCAGCGCTGACCTCGATCTGAAAGGAAAATTGCGCGGCCAACCGGCGGTGCTGCAAGCCAAGGCTGACGGCGCCGGCGAGCAATGGAACCTCAACACCCTGCAGATTCGCCTCGGCGACAACAGCATCAATGGCAAAGGCAGTCTGCAACAGAAGCTCAGTGGCCAGATCGATATCAAGCTGCTGCGCCTGGCCCAGCTGTGGCCGCAATTGCGCGGGCAGCTCAATGGCCGGGTCGATGTCGCCGGCACGCTCAAGGCGCCGCAGGGCAAGCTCGGATTACAGGGCTCGCAACTGGCTTTCGAGGACAACCGCCTGCAAAGCCTGAATCTCGATGCAACCCTAGACAGCGCCCAGCGGGCGAAAATCGACCTCAAGGGCAGCGGCATCCAGGCGGGCGATACGTCGCTGGGCACCCTGGTTGCCAGCGGTCAGGGCGATATCAGGAACCAGAAACTGAGCCTCGACTTGCAGGGGCCGAAACTGAAGCTGGCCCTCGGCCTCGACGGTGCGCTGGACAAAGGCAACTGGCGCGGACGCCTGGCCAGTGGCGATATCCAGGCCGGTGGTCAGGACTGGAAGCTGCAAGGTCCGGCGAAACTGGAGCGCCTGGCGGACGGCAAAATCAACTTCGGCGCTCATTGCTGGGCGTCCGGCCCGGCCAGCCTGTGCGGCGAAGACCAGCGTCTGATGCCTGAACCGAAGCTGCGTTATCACCTCAAGCAGTTTCCAATCGAAAGTCTCGCGCAATGGCTGCCCAAAGACTTTGCCTGGCAAGGGCGGCTTAACGCTGACGTGCAACTGGACCTGCCCGCCAGTGGCCCGAATGGCGTGATCAGCATCGATGCCAGTGGCGGCAACCTGCGTGTGCGCGAGAAAGACCAATGGCTGGACTTCCCTTACCAGACCCTCAAGCTCACCAGCAAACTCACACCCAAACGCATCGACACCGACCTCAATTTCGTCGGCGGCAAGCTCGGTGAATTGATGGTGCAGGCTCAGATCAATCCGTTGCCGAAGAACAAGCCGCTGACCGGTTCGTTCCGCTTGAGTGGCCTGGACTTGTCGGTGGCGCGTCCCTTCGTGCCGATGGTCGAGAAACTGACCGGGCGCCTCAATGGCAGCGGCACGATTTCCGGGGGGCTGCTGACACCGCTGGTCAATGGCAGCCTGTTGCTCAGCGACGGCGAGGTGTCCGGCCCCGAGTTGCCGCTGGAAATTCAAGCCTTGCGGTTGCAGGCGGTGATCGCCGGTGAAACCGTTCAGCTCGACGGCGGCTGGAAAAGTGGCAAGACCGGGCAGGGCAGTCTGAACGGCAACATCGCCTGGGGGCAGGCGCTGGAAGTGGATCTGGCGCTCAAGGGGTCGCGATTGCCGGTCAGCATCGAACCTTACGCCAAGGTCGAAGTGGCGCCGGATCTGACCATCTCGATGAAGGGGGACGAACTGGCCATCGCCGGTAAAGTGCAGGTGCCCAAGGGCGACATCACCATTCGCGAATTGCCGCCGTCGACGGTCAAGGTTTCCGATGACACGGTGATCGTCGGTCAACAGACGGAAGAGGGCAAACCGCCGCTGGCGATGAAAATGGACATCGATGTGGTGGTCGGTGAAGAAAAACTCAGTTTTTCCGGGTTCGGCCTGACCGCGAATGTTCAGGGGCACGTGCACATCGGCGACAACATGGACACCCGTGGCGAGCTATGGCTCAACGACGGCCGCTACCGCGCCTACGGCCAGCGCCTGTCGGTGCGTCGGGCGCGGCTGTTGTTTGCCGGTCCGATCGACCAGCCGTATCTGGATGTCGAAGCGATTCGCCAGACTGACGACGTGATCGCCGGCATTCGCTTGAGCGGCAGCGCTGAACAGCCGACCACACAGATTTTTTCCGAGCCGGCCATGAGCCAGGAGCAGGCGCTTTCCTATCTGGTGCTGGGGCGTCCGCTGAGTACCAACGGTGAAGACAACAACATGCTTGCCCAGGCGGCGCTTGGTCTGGGTCTGATGGGCAGTTCGGGGGTCACTGGCAGTCTGGCGAAGAATCTGGGAATCGAGGATTTCCAGCTCGATACTCAGGGCAGCGGTAACGCCACCAGCGTTGTGGCCAGCGGGAATCTTTCGGAGAAGCTCAGTTTGCGCTATGGGGTTGGGGTGTTTGAGCCGGCCAATACCATTGCCTTGCGTTACAAGCTGAGCAAGAAGGTTTATCTGGAAGCGGCGGGTGGGGTGGCGAGTTCGCTGGATATCTTTTATAAGCGGGATTTTTAGACTAGGCGGCCTAGTAGCCGACCTGGTTCTTGGTTGGTTGAGTACATATCCGTTTCTTCGGTAACGGCTGCTGGCGGTTTCGCCCTTACGGCGAGTCCCTTTTTCAAACGCCAAAAAGGAACCAAAAGGCTCGCCCCTTACGTTCGGCCCCTCGCTAGGGCTCGGGGTACCTTCGTTCCGGCATTCATCCGGGGGCATCGCCTCCGGTCTGCTTCGCGACGACCTCCTCTCGATGTGTGCGGCTGCGCCGCACGGCGCTACGCGCCCACCCCCGGATAAACGCCTCCACTCAGCCTGCCGAGGGGGCGGGTGGATCAAGATCAAAAGCGGCAGGCGAGCTAACGCTCGGCCTGTTGAGTGGTGAGAAGCAACGGTGGTTGTATGGCGTTTTGCTTTTGCTTTTGCTCTCCTGTGGGAGCTGGCTTGTCGGGTCGCCGCATCGCAGCGATGGCGGCCTGCCAGCCAACCAATTTCTGCCAGATGTCCTCTGTCCCTGTGGGAGCTGGCTTGCCAGCGATGGCGGCCTGCCAGCCAACCAATTTCTGCCAGATATCCTCTGTCCCTGTGGGAGCTGGCTTGCCAGCGATGACGGCCTGCCAGCCAACCACTTTCTATCAGATGCCCCCCATCCCATTGTAGGAGCGAGCCTGCTCGCGAAAAACGTCCAGACACCGCAATCATCCAGACAGGGCTCCTTGTTGTTGACGATCATCGCCAGCAGGGCTGGCCGGCATTGGGTTTGGGCACCTCATTGACTGGTCGAAACAGCCAAAACTCTCCACCACTTGTCAATAATTTACAAAGCAACCTAACTATTACGTTGACATTCACTGTCTAGGCAGTAACATCTCGACATACATTCACTGCCTAGGCAGCTAATCGGTGTTCAGATGAAACATTTCGCGCCAGACGACTTTCACAACTGCCATCTCGGTCTCCTGCTGGGGCGTGCCGCATTGCTCAAAGACCGGATCATTGACACGCACATGGAGCCTCACGGCATCACCGCCGCGCAGTTCAAGGTGCTGATCATCATGGCCCAGTACGGTGTCGATTCACCGGGTGAGTTGTGTCGGCACCTGTCGCTGGACAGCGGCTCGATGACTCGCATGCTCGATCGTCTGGAACAGAAAGGCTTCCTCGCGCGCCAACGCTCCGAGGCGGATCGCCGGCAAGTGCAGTTGGTGCTGACGGAACAAGGCCAGGCCTTGGCGAATCGTCTGCCGAACATCGGTGCCGAGGCCATGAACGAACTGGCGGGCGCCATCAGCCCGGAAGAACTGAAAACCCTGGAACTGATCCTGAAGAAAATTCTGCTGGCAGCCGGTGACTCAATCACCGTGCTGCGCTTGGGTGGTAACAATGAACAGTAAAACCTTGCGCACCGGCCTGAGTCTGGTGCTGTTTGCCATGAGCCTGGCCGGTTGCGCCAGCTACAGCGGGCTGCACACCGAAGGCGTCAGCCTCGAGGCAAAAAACCTCAAGGCCGGGCAATCCCTCAGCGGCGTGACGCTATCGCCCGCAGCCTGGCCGAAAAGCGATTGGTGGAAGAGCCTGGGTGATCCGCAACTCGATGGCCTGATCCGCGAAGCACTGCGCGACAGCCCCGACATGCAGATCGCCGACGCCCGCACCCATCAGGCCAGCGCCGCCGCCTACGCCGCCGATGCCGCACGCATGCCGACCCTCGATGCCAGCGCCGGTGTCAGCCGTTCGCGCCTGGCGCGGGATCAGGACCCGCTGGGGCAGGGTGGCAACTATTCCACCGTGCGTAACATCGCTGCCAGTTTTAATTACAACTTCGATCTCTGGGGTGGTCAGCGCGACGCCTGGGAAGCCGCGCTGGGCCAGGCTCGCGCCGCTGAAATCGACCAGCAGGCGGCGCAACTGACCTTGTCCGCCGATGTCGCCCGTGCCTATAGCGATCTGGGGCAGGCACACATCGTCTACGACCTGTCCGCCGAAGACCTCAAGCGCACCCGGCAAATGCTCGACCTGAGCCAGCGCCGCCTGAGCTCCGGGATCGACAGCCAGTATCAGTTCCAGCAGACCGAAAGCCTGGAAGCGACCTCCGAAGCCAATCTGATCGACGCCGAAAAACGCCTGCAATCCGCCAAGATCGCCTTGGCGGTGCTGCTGGGCAAAGGTCCTGACCGCGGCAATGAAATCGCCCGGCCGAACATTCTCAAGCCGGGTGCCGTGGCGTTGCCGTCGGTGCTGCCGGCCGAGTTGCTGGGTCGCCGCCCTGACCTGGTGGCCGCGCGCTGGCGGGTCGAGGCGGCGAGCAAAAACATCGACGCCGGCAAGACGCAGTTCTATCCGAACCTGAACCTCAGCGCTGCGGCCGGTGCCGAATCGTTGTTGGGCGATGCAATGTTCGGTTCGGCCAGCCGTTTCTTCAATGTGGCGCCGACCATTTCCGTACCGATTTTCGACGGTGGCCGGTTGCGTGCCGACCTCGACTCCCGCGACGCCGACTACGACCTGGCGGTGGCGCAGTACAACAAAAACCTGGTGAAAGCGCTGGGGGATGTCAGTGACAGCATCAACCAGTTGCGCGATGTCGGCCGGCAGATTGCCGCCCAGCAACACGCCACCGACATCGCCCAGGATTCTTACAACACCGTGGTCCAGCGTTACGGTTCCGGCATCGGTAACTACCTGGACGTGCTCAGCATCGAGCAGCAACTGCTCCAGGCCCAGCGGCAGCTGGCCAACCTGAATGCCGAGCAGATCGATCTGTCGATCCAACTGATACAGGCGCTGGGTGGCGGGTTTCAGCCTGAGGCCATTGCCTCGGCCAACACTGCTCCAGCCACGCTGACTCACTAATTCAAGGTACTTGTCATGGCCACTGCCGATACAACTCAATCCCCGCAAACCACCCCGGCCAATCCCAACGCGGGCAAGCGCAAGTTTCTGTTGCTGGTGCTTGCCATGGTCGTCGTGCTCGGCGGTGCGGGCGTCTGGGCTTACCACGAATTCTTCGGGCGCTGGAGTGAAAGCACCGATGATGCCTATGTAAATGGCAACGTGGTGGAAATCACTCCGCTGGTCACCGGCACCGTCGTGACCATCGGCGCCGATGACGGCGATCTGGTCCAGGAAGGTCAGGTGTTGGTGAATTTCGACCCCAACGACGCCGAAGTCGGGTTGCAAAGTGCCCAGGCCAATCTGGCGCGCACGGTGCGTCAGGTGCGCGGCTTGTACAGCGACGTCGACGGCATGAAAGCGCAGGTCAACGCCCAGCAAGCCGAAGTGCAGAAAGCCCAGGACAACTTCAATCGTCGGAAAAACCTCGCCGTCGGCGGGGCGATTTCCCAGGAAGAACTGTCTCACGCTCGTGACGACCTGACCTCTGCGCAAAACGCCTTGGCCAACGCGCAGCAGAAGCTCAAGACCACCAGTGCTCTGGTCGATGACACCGTGGTGTCCTCGCACCCGGACGTGATGGCCGCTGCCGCACAGTTGCGTCAGGCTTACCTGAACAATGCCCGCAGCACGTTGATCGCGCCGGTGACCGGTTACGTGGCCAAACGCACCGTGCAGCTGGGCCAGCGGGTGCAGCCGGGTGAAGCGCTGATGGCGGTTATCCCCCTGAATCAGTTGTGGATCGACGCCAATTTCAAGGAAACCCAGCTGCGTGACATGCGTATCGGTCAGCCCGTGGAAATCGAAACCGACCTCTACGGCAGTGACGTGAAATACAGCGGCACCATCGACAGCCTCGGCGCCGGTACAGGTAGCGCGTTTGCCTTGCTGCCCGCGCAGAATGCCACGGGTAACTGGATCAAGATCGTGCAACGGGTGCCGGTACGGATTCACGTCAACGCCGAAGAACTGGCCAAACACCCCTTGCGGGTCGGCCTGTCGACCGTGGTGGATGTGGACTTGCACGACCAGAGCGGCCCGGTGCTGGCGCAACAGCCCCCGCAAAAAGCTTCGTTCAGCACTGGCATTTATGACCGTCAACTGGCCGAAGCCGACGCCATGATCACGCAGCTGATCCACGACAACAGCGCCGCGGTCAGCAAGACCGCCCACCGCTGAGATCACACTCCTCAGGAGCGGGCCTTTGTGGCGAGGGAGCTTGCTCCCGCTCGGCTGCGAAGCAGTCGTAAAGCTTTTTTGGCCGCTTCGCGCCCCAGCGGGAGCAAGCTCGCCACAAAGGCCCGCTCCATAGCGTCAATCAGGTGTCAAAGGATTCGCAATGAGCAATAACGCGTCTTTCACCCCGCCCAGCCTGCTGCTGAGCACCATCGGCCTGTCGCTGGCGACCTTCATGCAAGTGCTCGACACCACCATCGCCAACGTGGCGTTGCCGACGATTTCCGGCAACCTCGGGGTGAGTGCGGAGCAGGGCACCTGGGTGATCACTTCGTTTGCGGTGAGCAACGCCATCGCCCTGCCGCTGACCGGTTGGCTGAGCCGCCGTTTTGGTGAAGTGAAGCTGTTCGTCTGGGCCACGCTGCTGTTCGTGATCGCGTCGTTTCTGTGCGGGATCTCGACGTCCATGCCGGAACTTGTAGGGTTCCGGGTCCTGCAAGGGGTGGTCGCTGGGCCGTTGTATCCGATGACCCAGACGCTGCTGATTGCGGTCTATCCCCCGGCAAAACGGGGGATGGCCCTGGCGCTTTTGGCGATGGTCACGGTGGTCGCACCGATTGCCGGGCCGATCCTCGGCGGCTGGATCACCGACAGTTACAGCTGGCCGTGGATCTTCTTCATCAACGTGCCGATCGGCCTGTTCGCCGCGTGGGTGGTGACCCAACAGATGAAGAAGCGTCCGGTGGTCACCAGCCGCCAGCCGATGGATTACGTCGGCCTGATCGCCTTGATCATTGGCGTCGGTGCCTTGCAGATTGTGTTGGATAAAGGCAACGACGCCGACTGGTTCGAATCGAGCTTCATCGTCATCGGTTCGGTGATTTCGGTGGTTGCTCTGGCATTTTTCGTGATCTGGGAAATGACCGACGAGCACCCGGTGGTCAACCTGCGGCTGTTCGCTCATCGCAACTTCCGCTATGGCACCATCGTGTTGATTCTGGGGTATGCCGGGTTCTTCGGGATCAACCTGATCCTGCCGCAATGGTTGCAGACGCGACTGGGCTACACCGCAACCTGGGCCGGTTTTGCCGTGGCGCCGCTGGGCATCTTGCCGGTGCTGCTGTCACCTTTTGTCGGCAAATACGCACCGAGATTCGATATGCGCTTGCTGGCAGGGCTGGCATTCCTGGCCATCGGCCTGAGCTGTTTCATGCGCGCCGGATTCACCAACGAAGTGGACTTCCAGCACATCGCCATGGTGCAGCTGTTCATGGGCATTGGCGTGGCGCTGTTCTTCATGCCGACCCTGACCATCCTGCTCTCGGACCTGCCACCGCAGCAGATTGCCGATGGCTCCGGGCTGGCGACGTTCTTGCGGACGCTGGGCGGCAGTTTTGCAGCATCGCTGACCACCTGGATCTGGATCCGCCGCGCCGACCAGCACCATGCGTATCTGACCGAAAGCATCACCCAGTTCGACCCGGCAACCCGCGAGACGTTGACGCAGCTGGGCGGGGCAGGGGCCAAGGCCTACACGCAGCTGGATCAGATGGTGATCAGCCAGGCGTACATCATGTCCACGGTGGATTACTTCACCCTGCTGGGCTGGATGTTCATGGGGCTGATACTCATCGTGTGGCTGGCCAAGCCGCCGTTTACCGCCAAGGCCGGGCCTGCGGCGTCTGCCGGGCATTGAGTCAAACACGAAACAGATCGTTCCCACGCTCTGCGTGGGAATGCCTCTACGGACGCTCCGCGTTCGGCTTTTGATTGGGGACGCGGAGCGTCCCGGGCTGCATTCCCACGCAGAGCGTGGGAACGATCATTGCGCTGGCGGGGTGAAATCAAACGGCGCCAATGCAAAGCCTTGCTCATCGACCTGCAACGCCCAACCCTGACGATCCCAATCCCCCAGCACAATGCGCCGTGCCGCCTGGTCGCCCAGTTGCAGCTTGTGGATGGCGGGCCGGTGGGTATGGCCGTGGATCAGCGTTTTCACGCCGTACTGCTGCATGATCCGCGGAATCTCCAGGGGCGTGACATCGACGATGTCATTGGCCTTCATTCGGGTTTGTGCGCGGCTTTCACTGCGCAGCTTGCGCGCCAGCTTATGCCGGGTGCTCAAGGGCAGATGACGCAGGATGAACAGGGTGATCGGGTTGCGCAGGTAGCGACGCAGCTTCATGTAGGCTTCGTCGCGGGTGCAGAGGCTGTCACCGTGCATCAACAGCACCGGCTCGCCGTTGAACTGCACGACGCTCGGGTCCTTCAGCAAGGTGCAGCCAGCCTGTTTGCAAAAGGCCTGGCCCAGCATGAAGTCGCGATTGCCGTGCATCAGAAAAATCGCCGTGCCGCTGTCGCTCAATTCGCGCAGGGCCTGGCAGATGGAACGCTGGAACGGCGTCATGGCATCGTCGCCAATCCACGCCTCGAAAAAGTCGCCCAGAATGTACAACGCACTCGCCGAGCGGGCGCGTCCGGCGAGCAAATCCAGAAACGCCCGGGTAATGTCCGGGCGCTCCTCTTCCAGATGCAAGTCTGAAATCAGCAATATCACTCAATGATCTCGGCTTTCTCGATGATCACGTCGTCTGCTGGTACGTCCTGGTGGCCGGCCTTGGAAGTGGTCGACACGCCTTTGATCTTGTCGACAACGTCGGTGCCGGCGGTCACTTTACCGAATACCGCGTAGCCCCAGCCCTGCACGTTCTTGCCGCTGTGGTTGAGGAAGCTGTTGTCAGCCACGTTGATGAAGAACTGCGCGGAAGCCGAATGCGGCTCCATGGTACGGGCCATGGCGACGGTGTACTTGTCGTTGGAAAGACCGTTGTCAGCTTCGTTCTGGATGCTTGGACGCTTGTCTTTCTTTTCTTTCATGCCTGGCTCGAAACCGCCGCCCTGGATCATGAAGTTACCGATGACACGGTGGAAAACGGTGTTTTCGTAGTGACCGGCTTTGACGTACTCGATGAAGTTGGCAACGGTGATCGGTGCCTTCTCAGCGTTCAGTTCCAGGACGATGTCGCCATGGTTGGTGGTCAGTTTGACTTGGGTCATGATTACTACTCTTTCAAGGAATTCGTGGATTTTGGGACTTCAGCGTCCCGTCACCGGTTCAGCCTTTTGCGGCCGAGACGCGCAGTTTAGCGTGACAGACGCGAATTTCGAGGCTGTTTTTCATTTACGGTTCATTAAATGCGACCGTTTGCAGGTGCGCTCTGTCAGGTGCTTGACGGCATCGGCTATGATAGCGGCTTTGTTTTGTCCGGCCTTCATTACGGCCACGCACTTGTACGTTCAAGGATCCTATGAGCAAGCCCACTGTCGACCCTACCTCGAATGCCAAGACCGGCCCAGCCGTGCCGGTCAACTTCCTGCGGCCGATCATCCAGGCAGACCTGGACTCGGGCAAGCACACGCAGATCGTCACCCGTTTCCCGCCTGAGCCCAACGGCTACCTGCACATCGGTCACGCCAAGTCGATCTGCGTGAACTTCGGCCTGGCCCAGGAGTTCGGCGGCGTCACGCACCTGCGTTTCGACGACACCAACCCGGCCAAGGAAGACCAGGAATACATCGACGC